>JAFGHO010000056.1 GCA_016930085.1 Spirochaetales bacterium | reverse complement strand
CGGATAACAACACGGATAACAACACGGATAACAACACGGATAACAACACGGATAACAAAACGGATAATAAAACGGATAACAAAACGGATAACAATATTGCCGGAGGAAAAGCAGTCGAACAGGATGTTGAAAAAAAGACGGGAAGCGATCAGGAAGAAAGAGAACCCAGAAGAAGACATCATAAAGATTCGTATCAGGACAAATCTGATGACCGGCCGTACGACAGATCGTCAGGGAGATCGAAGCAGAAGGTGTTTTTTAAACGGAAAATCTGCAAAGTATGTGCAAAGATTACAAAGATCGATTATAAGGATGCAGATACCCTGCGCCGTTTTACGACCGAGCGTGGAAAGATCATCCCGAGACGTATTACCGGAACCTGTGCAAAACATCAGCGTCAGCTTGCTCGTGCGATAAAAAGGGCTCGGATTCTGGCCCTGCTTCCGTTTGTCGAGAAGTTCAGGTAATCGGTATACATACGTCTATATGTGGTATATAAAACAACCTTTATCAAGCAGAAAAAGAGAGGTGTATAAATGAGAGTTATTTTAAAACAGGATATTCCCAATCTCGGAGAAGAGGGTGATATAAAGACGGTAGCGAACGGGTACGCGAGAAATTATCTCATTCCAAAAAAGTTTGCGATGCCGTACACGAAACAAAATCTGAAAATTCTCGATCAAAACAGGGTGGCAATCGAAAAACGGAAAGAAGCCAAACGAACAGATGCCTCATCGCTAAAGGAACGACTCGAAGCGGAAGAACTCGTTTTCATCATGACGGCAGGTGAAAGCGGCAAACTTTTCGGTTCGGTAAATAATTCGACGATCGCAGAGGAATTGGAAAAACGCGGATATCATATTGAAAAAAAGAGGATCGAAATTCCCGACAGCAGTATCAGAATGATCGGGGAGTTTGACATCAGGATCAAACTTTACGAAAATAAAATCGCAACCATGAAAATCAAGGTTGAAAAGCAGGGGAAAAAGGAAGAAGAAAAACCGCAAACCGAATGAGCAGGTAATGGTCGAAAGCAGTTTGAAAGACAAAATTCCGCCGCATAATGACGAGGCAGAAATAGCTACGTTAGGGGCAATATTACTCGATCCGGATGCCATTTCAAAAGTGATTCCCCTCGTACGCGCGGAAGATTTTTATAAAACTGCTCATAAAAAAATATGCCAGTCTATTATTGAACTCGACAGCAAGAGTGAGGCGATCGATCTTATCACCCTCACCGAAGATTTAAAGAAAAAGGGAGAACTCGAATCGTGCGGCGGCGCTGCTTATATTTCCCGGCTGACCTCTTCCGTTCCGACAAGCGCGAATATCGAATATTATGCCAGAATCGTTCAGGAAAACAGTCTCAGACGAACATTAAGCAGGATTTCTTCCGAGATCATATCCAGGAGTCACGATGAATCCCTCGAGGTGAGAGAAATCATCGAAGAAGCGGAAAAAAAGATATTCGAGCTCACCGATAAACAGTTTTCCGGTTCATATATGGTTGCCAAGGATATTATCAATCAGACAATCAGTGCGATTGAAAAGCATTATCATAACAAGGAAAATTATACGGGCATACCGACGGGATTCAAGGAACTCGATGAACTGACAAGCGGTTTTCAGGATTCGGAGTTTATCGTGATAGGAGCGCGTCCCTCTGTCGGGAAAACGGCCCTCGCCCTCTCAATGGCCGGCAATATCGCCCTGGAAAGAAAAATACCCGTCGGTTTTTTTACGCTCGAAATGTCGAGTATGGCCCTTATGCAGCGGCTGGTAAGCAGCGAAGCCAGACTCGATTCGAAAAAGATAAGGACGGGATTATTACGGCCCTCCGATTTTCACAACCTCCTTCAGGCCGCCGGACGTATTTATGAGGCTCCCCTTTATATCGACGATACGCCGAATCTCAAGCTTCTCGATCTCAGGGCGCTCGCCCGCAGGATGGTCGCCATGGAGAAGGTGAAAATCATTTTTATCGATTATATTACGCTTATTACGGCGGAATCCAGGGATATTCCGCGGCACGAACAGATCGCTGAAATCAGCAGATCACTCAAAGCCCTCGCAAGGGAATTAAAGGTGCCGGTTGTCGCCCTTTCCCAGGTACGCAGGGAAACGGAGGGGAAAAAACCGACCCTTGCCGATATAAGGGAGTCCGGTTCGATCGAACAGGACGCCGATGTCGTGATTTTTCTACATAGAGAGCGAAAGGGCGACGAGAGTGCCGAAGCGGACGGTGTTCAAACCGATATCGATATCGCGAAACAGAGAAACGGTCCGGTCGGAACGATAAAACTCGTCTTCATTCCGAAGTATACAAAATTTGAAAATTTATCGCATGATATACGATAATAGATAGAAAGAAGGAAAAAGAGTAAAGAAAAGAGGAAGGGAACTATGGGAATACGGGAAGATTATAATTTCGAATTGCTGGTCAATGCCGCGGAACGCCTGGTTCAGGATGAACTCGAGAAACAACTCAAGGAGAAAGAAAAGATATGCAAATGTCAGGATTGTATTCTTGATATGGCGGCTTATGCCCTGAATAAGACAAAACCTTATTACAGGGTATCTCTCCTGGGGAAATTATATTCGGAATCTGCGGCAGGATCGGAATACGGCAATGAAGTCAAGAAAATCGTCGCGGAAGCGATAAAGAAGATCGGAGACAATCCGTCTCACGAATGAGAGAATGGGAGCAACGGTTCATATTGTGGTGAATCGGGACATTGCCTGGGGACTTACGCAACGGGGATCTGTATATTGTGTATGTGACGCGACGGTTCTCCGCACTCACTGTCGACCGAAGCACGGCGGAAGGAATATTTTGTAGATTGAATATAGTGTCGATTTCTGAACAAGATACAATTGAATAGCAAATAAATGCCGGAGAAAGATAAATGGAATTCATTACATCGATTAAAGCAAAGGTAAAACAATCACCAAAAACAATCGTTTTCCCCGAGGGTACCGATCAAAGAATTCTCAAGGCGGCCGGGATATTGAAAGAAGAAGAGTTGGTGCGTTCCATTTTTCTCATCGGCAACGCGGTCGAGATCCGGGAAGCAGCGTGCGATGCGGGGATCGAGCTTGACGGCATGTACATGGAAGTTCCCGGCAACAAGGAACGTTTCGATGAATATGTCGATGAATATGTCGCGTTGCGAAAGCACAAAGGTGAAACCGTCGATGACGCGCGCCGGAATCTCATGAATCCCCTTTATTGGGGGGCAATGATGGTGAGAAAAGGTTGTGCGGATTCAATGGTTGCGGGCGCGGCTTCCGCCACGGCGGATGTCCTTCGGGCATCCCTCAAAATCATCAAGACAGCACCGGGTATCGAGGTCGCCTCTTCCTGTTTTGTCATGAGTAAGACCGGTTCGGCATGGGGCCGCAACGGGCAGCTTATTTTTTCCGATTGCGGTACTATTCCGGACCCCGATGCCCGGCAACTTGCTGAAATCGCACTGGCTGCGGCGGAATCATGTAAAAAATATCTTTCAACCGAACCAGTTATCGCGCTTCTCTCGTATTCGACAAAAGGGAGTGCGCAGCATCCCCTGGTGGCAAAGGTACGGAATGCCGTTTCCATCATCAGGGAAAAGGCGCCGGGACTCACGGTCGACGGAGAACTGCAGGCGGATGCCGCACTTGTTCCCGAGGTCGCCGGTGTAAAGGCGCCGGGTTCACCGGTCGGGGGAAAGGCGAACGTGCTCGTGTTTCCGAATCTCGAATCGGGCAATATCTGCTATAAACTCGTGCAACGATTGGCCGGATTTCAAGCCTACGGCCCCTTGTTGCAGGGTTTTTCTTACCCGGTAAGCGATCTTTCCCGCGGCTGCACGGTGAATGATATCGTGATTGTGTCGGTATTGACCATGTTGTAAAAACCCCGACAGCAGTTACCGGTCTACCGGCAGGAACACTCGAGAATTTCCCGTAAACACCTTTATCAATCGTCACTTCCGTATAGAAGTCCGGCTTACCCCCTTGCTTCTTTTTTAATCTCCATTTATTATGGGGGCATGAAGGTTATCATAGTCGGCTACGGCAGAATGGGAAAAGAAGTGGAAGCCGTTTTGCATGGCAGGAATCATGAAATTATCGGTACTGTTGATCCTTTGACCGGCGACAGTCCCGTCCTTACGAAAGAACTCGCGGACAGGGCGGATATTGCCATCGAATTTTCTTTTCCCGGTTCTGTTTTGGACAACCTTGCCCATTATACCGAATTCGGCATTTCCGCCGTTGTCGGTACGACCGGGTGGTATGACAGGGTGGATGAAGCGAGGGAGAGGGTGAAAAAGAGTGAAATCGGGTACCTGTACGGATCGAATTTTTCGATAGGCGCGCATATCTTTTTCAAACTCGTCGCCGAAGCGGCCCGTTTAATTAATCCGTTTCCGGATTACGATATTATGGGATATGAAATCCATCACAAGTATAAAAAAGATTCGCCGTCCGGGACAGCACTGTCGATCGGACGCGCGATTTTAGACAATTGCGGGCGGAAGGATACCATCCTCACCGATAAATGCGACAGAACGATCGGTGAGAACGAACTTCATATGGCATCGCTTCGGGGGGGGAACGTTCCGGGAATTCATACGGTCATGATAGACTCGGTTGCGGATACGATATCACTCTCTCATTCAGCCAGAAACAGAAGCGGTTTGGCATTGGGTGCCGTTATCGCTGCGGAATGGCTTGGAGAGAAGACCGGTTTTTATTCGATAGACGATTTTATTTCCGAAATTCTTCAATAAAACGGAGGCCTATTATGTTTGAAGGAGTGATTACCGCACTTATTACACCATTTGAGGAAAACGGCGATATTGATGCCGTTTCACTCAAGAAGCTGGTCGATTTCCAGATTGAAAATGGAGTTCACGGCCTTCTTCCTATGGGGACCTCGGGAGAAAGCCCGACCATGAACCACGACGAACATATCGAGGTGATCCGTATCGTCACCGAGCACGTCAATAAAAGGGTTCCCGTCATTGCGGGAACAGGTTCAAATTGTACCCGGGAAGCGATCAACCTGACCAAAAGGGCAAAGGATTGCGGGGTCGATGCGTCGCTTCAGGTTGCCCCCTATTACAACAAACCGACCCAGGAAGGCTTTTACCGTCACTTTATGAGTATCGCGGATAATGTCGATGTGCCCATCATCGTGTATAACATTCCAGGCAGAACCGGAAAAAATATTGAAAACCGCACCATGCTCAAACTGGCACAACACCCGAATATCGTCGGGGTGAAAGAAGCAAGCGGCGATCTCAATCAAATGATGGACCTGATCGCGGCAAAGCCGGACTCCTTCGTGGTTCTTTCAGGCGATGATAATCTCACGTTTCCCCTTATCATCCTGGGAGGCCGCGGTATCGTTTCCGTTACCAGCAATCTCGTTCCGGACAGGATTTCGGCTTTTGTCAACGCCGCCCTGAACGGCGATGTTGAAACGGCCCGGAAAAAGCACTACGAACTCCTTCCCCTCTTCAAGGCAATGTTTTTGGAAACGAATCCTATTCCGGTGAAAGCGGCCTGCGCGCTAAAAGGCATGATAAAGGAAGTGTATCGTCTGCCGCTCTGCCCCATGGCAAAAGAGAATAAGGAAAAACTCGTTTCGGTGATGAAGCAGGCAGCGCTGCTGTAGCAAGAAAAAGACGAACGCCTTTATTATTCGGAACCGATAATTTCATGTTGTATCAATTCGGTAAGGGTGGCTGGTATACCCGGCGGTGTGGCGGTACTTTTATATCGAAGATACACTCCGTCTTCGCTGTACCACGCATCCGCGGAATAAAAAAGAGACAACAATCCGTCCGCATATATTTTAATGCGATGGGCGTGATATGTCTTTCCGTTGATCGTGATATCTTCTTTTCCTTTTTTAATCATCACCAGTTTATACATCGTGAGATTTTCTTCCAGAATTCTGTAAAAAAAAAGCGAGTCGCGGCTTGAGTCTTTGATAAATGAAAGGCCGCTCATCTCAACGGAACCGATCCAGGGAAGACCGTACAGTTTGTATTCCTTGTGGATTTCCCTGCCATTCTGCCTGCCGGAGAGATAAACGATATCCCCTTTTTTTACGGCCTTGATATCTTTTTTTTCCGTCATATAGGAGAGTTCCTGCGTTTCATAGGTATCGTGATCGAGGATCATTTTTTTTATCCAACCGTCATTTCTTTCATAGACAATATAGGAGTCGTTTCTTTCAAGTTTCGTCCAGACAATTTCCGCCTCCCCTTTACCGGATACCTCGCGGTACGTAAAATATTCGTCTGAACAAAGAGGAGAAAGAGGTGCTGCTCCGATCATGACGATCATAATGGCAGGAAAGGTAACCGGATGTTTCATACAATTGAAACTATACCACATAATCCGGTTTCATTCAACCGAGCCTGTTCTCGTCCTTTCATCATAAAGCCGGAGTGCAAGCCGGATAAACTCATCGACGGATAATGATTCACTCCGGGTGTCTGCCGCGAGTCCTTCTTTTCCGAGAATGATTTCAAATTCCGCTTTTGAAAAATTCCGAAGGTTTTTTTCCCTTATCAGATTGTTGATCAGTGTCTTTCTCCGCGACCGGAATGCACATCGGACAATCTCAAAAAAAAAGTTTTTTTGTTCACGGGTCAGGGTGTATTCGGAAGGGATCGCATGGAGAAAGGTCGACATCACTTCCGGTACCGGATAAAAAGCGGACGGTTTCAGGTGAAAGCGCTCTTTTATCGAAAATGAGTACCGGAAGAGGATTGAAAAGGACGAATACGCCCTGGTACCGGGCATCGCATACATTCTATCGGCCGACTCCTTTTGAACGGTAATATAGAGGTTGGGGGGTAAAAAGTTTTTGGTGATAAATGAAAGAATGATGGCTGAAGCAGAAGCATAAGGAAGATTTCCGAATACTTTTGCCGGCATCCCGTATGCATTGAGTGCGTCCCCCCATGTTTTTACGATATCTCCCCGGACCATTGTGAATGACCGGTATTGTTCGAATCGTGTTTTCAGATAGGAGACAAGGCCAAAATCGATCTCAAAAGCGACCACACGCGCTCCTGCTGAAAGCAGGGGACCGGTCAAAGCGCCGAGTCCGGGACCGATTTCCCAGATAACCTCGTTTTTTTGAGGATTGACATACCGTATAATCTTCTTTCTCATTTCTGCGGAAACGAGAAAATTCTGTCCCCACCGCTTTTTGAGGGAAAGGTTGTTTTCCTTGAGGATGTTGCGGATTTCAGAGGGCGAATTGTCATTCACCGTACTCCTCCCGCAGCCGCTTTCGCATTGATTTCGAATCCCGCATCCTTTTTTCCGATGATACGCGCGATAGAGGAAAGGGGCCATAGAAAGATAAGCAAGACCAAGAGAAAAAAGACAATGAAAGAGTTTTCCAATTGAACGGATATACCCGGTATTGCCGAAAAAAAATCGTTTACCAAAAATATAAGCCGGTAGAGAAAAGAGAGAAGGTATTGCACGGTCCATCCTATAAAAGAAACAGGAATGCGAACAAGGATCATGAAGATGATGCCCGTCCATAGAAAAACGGTAACCAGGGGAACGATAAGAAGCGTGACAAGGATACCGGCCGGATAGATAATTCCGAAGCTTGCCATGATTATCGGCGCGGTCGCCGTTTGTGCGCCGATCGACAGCGCGAGCGGAAACCCGATGAAACGGGGAAGCCATGGCGCAAGGAATCGGGCCAAAGGTCTTCCGAGGATGATGATGCCCAGCATGGCTGAAAACGAAAGCTGGAACGAGAGTGAAAATGCGGCGAGCGGGTCGATGAAGAGAATGACGGCTGCAGCGATTGCGAGAAGATTGAGCGGTTCCCGTTCCCGCATGACAAGATACCCGGTACCGAAAACGATGAGCATTATTCCCGCCCGCAACAGTGAAGGTCTTGGACCGACAATAAAAAGGTAGAAGCAGACCAGAAAAAATCCTGCGATGATTTTAACGCGATGAAACGGGAGGGGAAAAAGCAGAAGTGTGATAAAAAGATAGATGATTCCGACATGGAGACCGGAGAGGGCGAGTATATGGAGGGTTCCCGTCTTTTCGAAACCCTCATGGAGAGTATCCGGTAAGTGTTCCCGGACGCCGAGAAAGAGGGCTTCAAAAAGCGAAGATGCGGGGTATCCCATGGTGCCAATACTCTCTTCAAGCATCCGTATAATGGAATAACGGATTTCCCATACAGGAAACGTAAAGCCATCTGCTTTTATATTATCTTCACGAGCGGAAGCGATAAAATGAATATCCGATTCGTCGCTGCCGTCGAATACGGAAAGGGTGGTGGCTGCAGATATCTTTTCTCCGGTATAACGCTTTTTACCGAACGGGGAAACAAGCATCACCGCGCCGCGCGCATCGGCAATGATGTCTGCGGAACGCACTGAAACAAGTCCGATATAATGGATATATCCGCCGTCCTTCCGGGCGACACTGTCTTTTTCGATATACCCCGAAATATAACGAACACGTGACAACCGGATACCGGTGTACCCCGCACCGCGTTCGGCATCTATTCTCGAGGAAAGAAAAAAACCTGAAAAAAAACCGAGGGCAGCGGCGATCAGAAAAAAGCCCGCCCGTTTAGCCGGGGGATGATGAAATCCAAAGAGACTGATACCCGCGCCCCCCGCCAATATCGCGATTATCAAACAGGGTAACACCGCCGTTCCGGCGCGCAGTGAATAGAGGGTGAGTACCAGACAAGCTGAAAATACAATGAGAAAAGAAATATTTCTATGGATCATCATATGTGCATATTTTTTAACTAATCCAGTTTTTTCATTGCGTCCTTTGCGGCGTTTTTGATTGTCAGACTGTAATCCATGTGTCCGACGGCAAGGAGGGCCGATGCCGCAACCTTGTCACCAAGGTTCGCCAGGCCGGCAATCAAAGCCAGAACGATCTGCAGATCGTACGGCTTGCCGCTTTCCGTCAGGGAATTGATGAATTCCAGGTAGAGGGTAAGCCGTTTGGCCGCCTCGTGGGTTTTCATGTTGCCGAGTGCACGGATGGTATCGATGAGATCCGATTCCATGGGTGTGCGGCCGTTTGAAGAGGCGACCAGATTGTTGAAATGTTCGATAACCAGTCCCGTGGCACTCGACCATCGGGCTTTACCAAGCACTTCCACTGCAATTCTCCTGATCCCGGATGCGATCGATGCGTCATCGGCATCCTTTTGTACGGAATGCAATGCAACATCGAGGGAAAACTCGGCGATTTTGCATTGTGCCGGTACGGACAAGTTTTCGTCTTTCCGTGATATGAGGAGGGCGGCCTTTTTTTCAGGAAACGATCCTTCCAGTATGAAATCGAGATACATTTGCGTTGTGTCTCCCCGTATCATGAAAAACGCGCGTTCGGCGGTTTTTGCGACCGGTGCAATATAGCCTGCGTTCATTGTGCGAAGCAGGGCACCGAATGCCGCCGGATCACCCATGTTGCCGAGAACCTCCAGCATCGCTTTTATAACATGGAGGTCGGGTTTTTTGCCCGCCAGCGTTTCGTTATTCCGCCGATCAAGCCAGTCCGCCATATTCCGAACCAGCTGCACGTCTCTTTTTGCAATGTCAGAGATGGTATCGAGAATGATCACCCTCATCTGTCTCGTCTCGTCAATGAGAAAAAGCTTCCAGAGCGTATATTTTGCCGGTTTGTATTGAATCGTATCGATGCACCGGACGGCAAGGAGGGCGATTTTCCTGAGGACCGGTATCGTTTCAAGCAGATCGCCATTGTCGACGACATAGGTAACCGCATCATGGAATAACGGCCCCATCCATTCGATGTCGCCGGCCGACGCTTCCCGGAGTAGAGCATATTTGTCGTCCGGCCGGGCAAACCCGAATGCCCGCTGCAGCTCCGTAAGTCCGGTTTCCGGTGTTTGGGCTGTTGTATGAAATGCAAGCACGATGAAAATAAAAATATATAACCTGTTCATAAATAATGCACTCAATCCCGTCTGATAATCTATACTATAGCCCGCTTTTTGTAAATATCAGGAGTCCTCAAGACGGCGCTCTCAGTATCGTAGCTGGTGCGATGATTTGCTCGAATCCGGACGAATAAAAATCCGGGGACGGAGGTCACGCCGGGTGCGCATATGGATATAGGAGTCGTGTGGAAATGAGGATATGCAGGACAGACGCATATGAAAAAATATTTTCACACACTCTTGATATTTCTCGGATAACCTTACACTATGGTGAATATGAATAAAATAAAGATTATCTGTACCATCGGTCCCGCATCATCCCGGCCGGAAGTACTCGAGAAACTCATCGATGCGGGAATGAATGTCGCCAGACTTAATTTTTCCCATGGAACATACGACGACCACGCGAAGGTGATCGGTCACCTGAAACGTATAAGGGAAGAGAGGGGTAAAAATATCGGTATTCTTCAGGATTTAAGCGGACCAAAGATAAGGGTCGGGAATCTGCCCGAAGGCCGGATAGAGCTTGCCGTGAACACTGAAGTGCGGCTTGTCCCCGGAAAAGAATATAGAAAGACAGGCGATATACATGTCATACCGGTAAATTACGATCATCTGCTCGAGGATTCCAGTGAAGGAAAAATGATTCTTCTCGATGACGGTTATATCGAACTGAGGATAGAAAAAAAGGAAGAAACGTCTCTTTTGTGCAGGGTCATTGACGGCGGCTTGTTGAAAAGTCATAAGGGAGTCAATTTTCCGGGCCAGGTTCTCTCGAACGAGATTCCGACCGGGAAAGATCTCGAGGACCTGCGTTTCGGAATCGAACACTCGGTCGATTTTGTCGCGCTTTCCTTTGTTCAGAAAAAAGAAAATATCGAACGGCTTCGAAAGGAAATAATGGCACTGGGAGGAAAGGCCCTGGTGATTGCGAAACTCGAACGGGACGCGGCGCTTCGCGAGATGGACTCGATTATCCCCGCCTCGGATGCGGTCATGGTGGCCCGGGGAGATCTGGGAATCGAGTGTGACCTCGCGATGATTCCCATCTACCAGAAAATGATCGTCAGGCTTTGCAACCTGCGTTCACGGCCGGTGATTATCGCGACACAGATGCTCGAAAGCATGATTTCGAATCCGATTCCGACCCGGGCGGAAGTAACGGATGTCGCAAACGCGATCTATGACGGATCGGATGCGATCATGCTTTCCGCGGAAACCGCTGTCGGGAGTTACCCTGTGGAGGCGGTTACAATGATGCGGAAGATAGCGAATAATGTCGAACGAAATCTCTGGCTCGACAGGGGGTGGGTGCGGGAGGAAAAACTCGATTATTCGATTAATCCCAGTCTCATCATTGCCGAATCAATCTGTACATCGGCTGAAGAACTCGATGCGAAACTCATCATTGCCAATACCATGTCCGGTACCACGGCGAGGCTTATTTCCATGTTTCGTCCGCGTGCAAAGGTGATAGCGATGACACCGGTTATGGAGACCTATTACCAGCTTTCATTGGTCTGGGGAATCGAGACCATTTTTCATACGGAACTCAATGCCAGCTTTCTGGATATGATCGCCAAAGATGAAGAAATACTCAAACGGGCGGGTCTTGTCGAGAAAGGAGACCTTGTCGTTGTTTCCGCGGGACTTCCACACGGAATAGCCGGCGGAACGAATGTGATGAAACTTCATACAATAAGTTAAGCGTCCGCCGGGCGGGGATGAAGGACATAGAAGATTTCCTCGTCATAGCTTTCAAAAGCTTCTTCCGTCTTGTCGCAATTGAACGCGATTTTTTCACATTGTTCCGAATATTTTCGGAAACTGTTTGAAATGTGCGGGAAATTGCTGATATTGTGGGGGGCGATAATCTTTATCCTGCTGCCGTGTGGAAGAAGTAGTCCGGTGAATTTTTCCATAAACGTTGAAAAAAATCTGATGGGCATAAATGTGAATGATTTTTTAATCTGGATTCTGTCGATGAGAACGATTTCCCTGTCACAAGAATAATCGAGCACATAGATGTTGCCCACCCACTCGTCGGAGTAAAATATCCTGATATTGAAAAACCGCGGATTCGCCAGATGATCTTTCGCGAGGTCTTCGTCCACGGTACAGTCATGTGAATAATATCCCTTCAAGTAATCATGATAATCCTTGCACGGATACAACGTGAGTTTTTTGTTTTCCGCGATATCGTTCCTGTCCAGTTTTTTTTTCTTGAACGTGTGGATGAGAGAATGAAATACATTTATCTGCGAACAATAAAAATTGGCCTCGAAAAAATTTTCATATTTATCGAGCAGAAAGAGAAAGTTCTGGAGAATTCCCTTTGCGCGAAGAAGTTCACCGTCTGCGGCCACATGTTCGTAAAGACCGATTATCTTGTTGATGTTGTTCTTTACCTTGCTTATCGACGTGTCGCGGTAAAGGGTATTCATCTGATCGATCACGCTTCTTCTGAGATTGGCAGGAAGCCGTTGTTTGATTATTTTATCCTTGAAGTGCTGGATAAAGGTGACTACCGAAGGATGAAGGAAAAGGCTCTTAAGAACGGACAGTTTTTTACAATAAAGATGCATAAATTCCCGGATCAGCCCGATACATGGCACCTCGTATGCTTCAATGCGTTCCCAGAGTTCTTCCTCGAATGTCGAGGTCTGCGTGTCGTATGAAATCAAGGCGATGATCGTCTTTTTCAAAAAAAGGCCGACCTCGTCATTCGATGTCGATAGAAAAATCTGGAAGATTTCTCCCATAAGGTCGATCGCCAGGGTACGGCGCTCGAGTTTGCCGATTATTTCACTTTTTTCCCTGATGCGGCCGCATGTGTCTGAAAAACGGTGCGCCGATTTCGGTTTGATTCCCTCGAGCAGGGCGATTCCGGTTTTGCATATAAGGGTGACAAGATCGTCGTAATTTTCCGGAAGTTCGTCCGTCACATCGAGGAACTCCGCCCTCAGTTGTTCGAACAGCCTGAAGGGGCGGTCATCGTCGAGAAAGTGGGGTATCGATGAGATAAGGGCTTCGTGTGTCTTTTCGACCGTTTTAATCGTCACATCGAGGCTCAAAGGAATTTTATTCAGAAGTGGGGGGATGACGAGGGGATTGGATCGGGCGAACGAAAGCATTGACTCGGGAAAGTAATCGGGCGTCGTATAACGCCTGAAAGCGTTTATCTGGGTAATTGACTGTAATCTGAAAGGCGGCGTCATGTGCATTGCCCGGTTGTTTCTTTTTTTTTATATCCGCTGCCGTCTGTCCTTCCGCCGGATTTCCTCGCATGGAAAAGGGGTCGTACGCGGCAACCCTCTCTTTTTTAATCCTTCGCCTCGATAGGAGCGACCGATGTATTTTATCTCGCTAAAGCGATAACCTGTCACCAATATTATACATCAGTCCGATATTGTCAAGCGGCGACGGGTGGGTTTTAACGGGATTTGCCGGCGTAACTGTTCCTTCCGGGCTGTATCGCACCGCCCGATTTCCCGCCGGTGTATGCCGGCGGTATAGCTGAGCGACCAATCGGAGAAGATGTCTCTCTTGAACACATCGATCTTTGACGCTACACTATTTGAGCGACATCCGTGTTCTGTAAAACGGCGATATGAGGGGGAGACGTGAAAGAGATATATATCGGGACAAGCGGCTATTCCTACAAAGACTGGATCGGGCCGGTTTATCCGCCGGGTACGAATCAGAAGGATTTCCTTTCCTATTACTCCGAGGAGTTTTCGATCGTCGAACTCAATTTTTCCTACTACCGCCAGCCGGAAGCAGGGATGCTCGAACAAATGATCAAAAAAAGCCGCGACGGGTTTCTCTTCAGTATCAAGGCGCATAAAGCGCTTACTCATGAGATCGATGAACACCTCGAAGAACAAATCGGACTGTACAAAAAGGGTATCGACCCCCTTATGGATCACGGAAGACTCGGTGCCGTCCTTTTTCAGTTTCCCTACAGTTTTCACTATACGGATGAAAACAGGAGGAGCCTCGATACGATCACAAAAGCCTTTGACGGATTTCCCACGGTGATCGAGTTCAGGTCGGATGAATGGGTAAGGGAGTCTGTTGTCGAAACGCTTGCCTCGCGCAATGTCGGTTTTGTCAATGTGGATGAACCCGATCTGCCGCGGCTTATAAAACCGGGAGACATCGTTACTTCCGATATCGGTTACATACGTTTTCACGGCCGGAATAAAGCCAACTGGTGGCAGGGAACCAATACGAGCAGGTATGACTATTTGTACCGTGAAAGTGAACTTGCCGAATGGATCGTACGAATAGAAAAGATTATCGAGACGGCAAAAATCATCCTTATCGCATTCAACAATCACTATAAAGGGCAGGCGGTTCAAAACGCGCGCATGCTCAAGGAAATGCTTGGTGAAAAAGGCGGCATGAAGGTTTTGTAGACAGACGGCCTTCGGCGGAGAGACCACCGTTATTCAAAAAGATCCATGACGCTGTGGGCTTTTACAAAGAGAAGCGGCGGCAGGCTTTTGAATTTTTCAAGCTCCCGCGAGAAAAAAAGCCTGTCCAGGGCAAAAAGCCTCGCGAGGCCGCTGCCCCGCTGGCCCGGCATACCCATCATGATAAGCAGCGCATCGGCGGAGTGTTCCTCGATGTTTTTGTGAATCGGTTTGTCGTCTTCTTCGAGTACCATGATCGAGCCTTTCAGCCGCGCGTTATAGAGAAGCCGCGTAAGATCCTCTTCCGCTTTTTCCTTTTCCTCACCTTTGAACAGCTTCCTGATAAGCCGTACGGATTTCTCGGATTTTTTCTCCCGCCTGTCGCTTCTGTTGATTATATAGGAGAGGAGGGCCATGAGATTGCCGTTTTCTTCCCCTTTCCACCAGATATCGATGCGTCTTGTTTCGGGATCGCGAATAATGCCGTGCTTGTAAAGAAGGACATTTTTTTGCATGTTGATGATTTCCTCGATAACGGCGATATTGTTTATCCTCGGATCGAGGGGAAGCAGGGCGGTATTTGTATTGAATCCGCCGGGGACCGATGATTGTAATATTGAAAGAATCGCATTGTTGAAGTCATCGTCGGGAATTTCGATGATCTGTGCTTCTTCGGGGATGAAGTAGGGCGGGGCGGGCGCTTTTTTGGGTTTCAATATATTGACCATGGTGAGTCCCTGAAGGGCGGATATTCTTCTTCCCATTTCCAGTGTCGATTCGGATTCTTCCTCCTTATCCGCCATGCAAAAAACATTGACGATCGGCCGCCAGTTCTTGGTCCCCTGGATTATCATACGCATCCGCTTGAAACCCCAGTTCAGGCCGCTGAAGAGAAGACCCCACCAAACGCCTTCGAGTCTGTTGCGTGTTTTGAATTTCAAAAGAAGGACAAAAATGACTATCTGTGAGGCAATCACGCAAAACCCGATGACAAAATTAAAGAGGGAAATGACGACCATACAGATGAGAAAACCGTAGAGGGAGATCGCCCAGTGACCTTTTGATGTGGGTCTGAAGCTCGGGTTCCCGCTGATTCGTTCAAGAAAAGCGGCGAGATTGACCCAGCCGTAGACGACGAGAAAACAGATACCGACGATCGTCGAAGCGAACCCTTCGTCACCCGCCCAGACAACCCCCATGATAATGAACAAGACAGCGATCGTTGCCAGGCGGGGTTCCTGACCTTTTCGTGTGAAATCCCTGCTTAGAAAAGAGAGAAATTTCGGGAGGATACTGTCTTTCGCGAGTGCCTGTGCCGTACGCGGGGCAGTCATAAAGTACGAGAGCGCAGATGAAAGTGTCGCGAAGACGATTCCGGTGAAGATTATCCAGGAAATAAGGGGCGCGGCCTGGAAAATTCTCGCGATATTCGGGTATTCCTTTTCCGTGGGACTAATCGTGATAATATTGAGAAGGTCCATTTTAATAAACGAATAAATGAATGTGACGGCCAGATAAACGAGAAAGGTAATACCGATGGCAAAAAAGGTCCCCTTGCCGAGTGATTTTCTCGGATTTCTCAGATTCCCGCTCATCCCCACTCCCGCGTCGATTCCCGTGACTGCCGGGAAAAAGGTGACGAATGAACTCCAGAAAATCAGCATCCATCCCGGGCGTGTCAATTCGGTCGTCATGGTGAACACGGGCGTGTCGTTCATGGTGATGTTTGATAACGGCGCGGAGAATATGGCCAGTATCGAAGCGGAGAGAACGATGAAAATGAGCAGCTGGATTTTGACGATAAAATCAGCGCCCACAACGGCAAAAACAAAAGCCAGGACAGCGACCGCGGTCGCGATGACCTGTTTTTGAAACAGAACCGAATATCCCCCGAAATAGTCCGAAAAAAGGGGCAACTGGATCAGTATCGGCTGGAGGGCTTTTGCAAAGGCGAGCACATAAAATCCGATACATGAAGCCTGCGCGATGAAAAGCTGTATTCCGATGGAACCCCCGAATGCCCTGCCGAGAGAACGCCTCGAAATAGCGAACATGCCGCCCGCACCGACATTTTCGAGGTTCGTCGTACAATCGGAAATGGAAAATGATGTGGCGAGTGTCGCGCTGTTTGCGAGAATGACGATAATTGCCATGGGAACGAGTCCGATGCCGCCGACGAGACCGGGAAGGATAAGGAATATGACCGCCCCTAAAATAGCTTCATATGAGGGAACAAAGACGCCCTGGAATGTGCCGAATTTTTTCATCGATATCTCCGTTTCAGTGAGAGGATACAGGAATAGTTCATGGTTTTGCAAGGCTTTTTCACATAATTTCGATATCGATCGAACATGTTTCCGAATTCAAGGGTTCCACAAACCACCGTTCCCTTTCCCTGCCGTCGACTAAAAGACGGTTTTGACCTCCCCG
Source organism: Spirochaetales bacterium (assembly GCA_016930085.1). NCBI lineage: Bacteria > Pseudomonadati > Spirochaetota > Spirochaetia > Spirochaetales > Spirochaetales bacterium. The sequence goes on along the minus strand of JAFGHO010000056.1, from coordinate 48,902 downwards.
CCTGCACGCGACCGTATACCGGCAGCCGCGAAAGATACGTTCCATGGTAAAGCCTTCCCATGAGCCGGGGATGCACGGCGAGATCGTAAGCCCGTCGAGTCCCGGTCGTATGCCGAGGATATGGCGGGTGAACGCGATATACATCCATGAAGCGGTACCGGTAAGCCAGGAATTCGCCCCTTCGCCGGTATTCAGTCCGTCTTCCGAGCAGATCGTCTGGCAAAAAACATACGGTTCCGTTTTGAGAATATCCGCCCGGTCGTTTTTTTTGACGGGAAGTATCGCCGAGTAGTACTCGAAGGCATAATCGGGCCTTCCGAGCATTGTTTCCGCGATCACGGCCCAGGCGCACGCATGGGCGAATATTCCGTTTTCCTTTCTTCCCTTCACGTAGCGGGAGATGAGTCCGTGATCGGGGTCGTAACGGTCGAAGGGCGGTGAGATAAGTTTAAGCCCTTCGGGGGAATTGAGGTGACTCCTCGCGCTGTCCATACAGGCGAAAGCGCGTTCTCCCCGGGCGATACCGGAAATGACCGCCCAGGACTGGCTGTTGAGGAATATCCTTGCCGCCCTGTTTTCTTTTGTTCCGATTTTTTTCCCGCCGAACCCCCGCACGTACCACCCGCCGTCCCAGCAGGACTCATTTATCAACGCCGCCATTTCGGATGACTTTTGACGGATGGCCGCGGCATCCGAAGTTTCCCCGATTCGTTCGGCGAGCGAGGCGAGCAGGCCCGCGGCATACATATAGAGTAAAGCGGTAAAAACGGATTCGGGTGCCTCGGATTCCATCCAGAGATGAAGGGTGTCGTTCCAGTCGGCGACAAGAATAAGGGGAAGCCCGTGAGGTCCTTTACGTTTTTGGGTCGCCTGTAAGGCGGCGGTCAGATGATCGTAAAGGGGGGCCTTCACGTCACTGTCCGCGTAGGGGATGTTCTCCCGGAGGAAATCGAGGTCGCCGCTTTCCGCGATGTAATAATAGGCCGTGACGATGAGCCAGAGATGATCGTCGGAAAAATTTTTTAATTCAGCCCGGTGTCCGAGAGGGAAAAACTGGTGATAACAGTCCCCGGTTTCAAGCTGACAGGCGGATATGATCTCCGTAATTCGTTTTCGTACCGCATCGGGGATTCGTTCGCAGAGTGCGAGGGCGTCCTGGCATGAATCACGGGTACCCATGCCCCGTCCCTCGCCGTTCTCATAGTAGGAAATGTAGCGGGACCAGTCGAAGGTCGTTTTACACTGATACGGATGAAAAACATTGGTGAACGTGTTGATCATGCTGTCGGGACAGGCGATCGTGAAGCCGGAAAGATAGGATTGCCACCCCCCGTTCATATCAAAGAATGCCTTTTCCGCGTTTCCCGGATCGCCGAAATATCGGCTTGAGGCATACGCTTCTTCTTTGTTTGCAGCGAAACCGAGGATGACGATTACCTCTTTGCCTTCCCCCGGCTCGAGTGAGACCTCCGTGCGGAGCGCCGCGCACCCGATACCCCCTTCAAGGAGAGACCCCGAAAGCGAGGGCGCCTCGACGCCGGCCGGATTTGTTTCCGACCGGTATGTTCCGATAAAAACGTCACGGCTGCAATCGTAATCGTTCACACGGCCGTCGATACCCATAAAAGCGAATCCCGGCCGTTGCGGATCGTAGGCCGATTTTTTTTTCGCATCAAAGGCGGGATGAGGTTCGATAAAGGGATAAAAGATGAGACCGTTTTCGAAAAAACAGCGTGTCAGGTGAAGCGACCACTGAATGTTCCGTGATTCGGGTTCGCACCAGAGGGTGAACTCCGAGTACGGGATGACGGAGAGGTCGATGGGGTTGTGTGAGGTGTTTTCGATACGGAGATGCCATATTTCAAGTGAGTGTTCCGGGGGAACAAAATAGCATAACGAATGGGCGATATCCCCGTAACGCGATTCGATTCTGGTATACCCAAGGCCATGGCGGCATATATAGCGGTCGGGATGTTTCATGACCGGCTGCCATGTCGGGGACCAGTAATCGCCGGTCGAGTTGTCTTTGATATAAATGTAGCGGCCGGGTCTGTCTATAGGCACCCCGTTAAAACGGTATTTTGTTATCCGACGGTCGCGCGGATCCCCGAAAAAGGAAAAACCGCCCCCGGTCTGGCTGACGATTCCGCAATAGCCCCTGCCGTTCGAAATATAATTCATCCATGGAGTCGGGGTGTCCGGCCGGGTGATAATATATTCCTTTTGTTTTTCGCTGAAATAACCGTACTGCATGGATATATCTCTTTCCGCCTCAACCATAGTCGGAAATACTATGGCAGGTCAAGCAAAAAACCGATGATTGATAGAGAGGGTTGCTTGCATTGATTTATTCATCGATATAACATTAAGGGGGATGAGATGGTGAGGAACAGGCTGACCGCATCAGTAAGAAATTGCCGTGTGCATCGCGGGCGGGATGTCGCTTGTTTGAATAATATTCGCCAAAGGGTTTCCCTGTTTTCCGTAAACGGAAAGGCAGAAAGACGCCGTTTTCCCGCACAGGGCTTTGCGGTCATACTGTGCGTATGTTTCATTCTGCTGAACGGCTGTAAAAGTCCGCCGCTTGTCCCTGAAAAGGCGGAAGTCCCCGTTATCGAAGAAAAATTTCCGCTTCCCTCGACCTCCGACCCCGAGGGTCCCGAGGAACTGCCATATTATTTGGAGAAAATACCGCCGCCTGCGGAATTATCGATCGGGCTTGATCCCTGCTCGTTTACCCATTATCTCTATTATCGGATATTCGTTTATATGAATCTTCTCGATGTCATTCCGCAGAATGAACGGGTGATTCTCCTTAAGGAAATCTATACGTTGCTTCAAAAGGGATACCAGGTCAATATCGTCGTGAGGAAATATCTGGGCGTCGGTCCGATGATGGTTGCCCTCTATTTTGTTCATGAGTTCGGTGGTCCCGTCCTTTTTCTGAAAACCAATTATGACGAGGGTGCGGGTGTTCTCGTGCCCATGGATATCCCGAAAGAGGAATGGTACCGGTGTATCTCATCACGTTATTCGATCGTTGGAACGAAACTCGTTGAAAAGGAAAATTTCTATTCCAGGAAAACCGAATATGACTTTAAAGAAACGGAGGATATGGTCGGCCTCGCGCGTTTGTACGTATACGACGAGAAGGATGATAATGATGAAGCGGTTCCAGATTTATTGAACAATGCGCTTCTCATGAAAAAAGATACATGGGCCGGATTCAACATACTTCTTTTATTGTCGCATTATTATCTGCTTCGTCAGGATATGAAAGAATCACGACTGCGCATGAATCAGGCGTATTACGTCATAAATAACTCGGTACCGCCGGAGAGTGAACTTCAAAAGCTTTACGCTGTAAGGCGCCACGAACTCGATGTCGCAGGACTTCTCTATCGCGAAAATACCGATAACGGGGTCCCGAAATGAAAACCGTGAAGAACAGGGTAATAAAAAGCGATGAACGGGGTGATTTTTTTCTTATCTTTTCGTTATCTTAATGATGTCACCGGTTGAAATCGATTCAAGAATTTCCGGTTTTCCGTCGCATTTTCCCACGATGTTCACTTTGGTGACGAGTTTGCATTCGTCCCCGTCCGCGATCGGTGTCGGACCGAATGGAATCGCGAGTGATGTTCCTTCCACCCAGAAGCAGATTGTGCCCGGGTCGACTATCCGGCGGGCGTCGGGCGAAAGATCGTCGGAGACGGGAATGGTGAAATATACCTCTTTCCCCCAGAGGTTGGCACGCGAAGAAAAGGGAAGCGACAGATATATTTTCCGTGCAGTCTGCGTATCGTTAAGGGTTCCGGTTATCTCACCCTTGGCCCATGATATTTTTATCCGCATGAATGAGGCCTCCTTTTGTCCGGTACGGATTCTTTTTGTTTTTGAGATATTGTTTGAATATCCGGCACGCGTCGTAATAACCCTGGGGCCCCCTGAAGGTTGAAGAGACGTCCGCCCTGTAGAGTTCCAAAAGAAGCGGGAAAAGGGGCGAATCCATTAGTTTTTCCGTTCTGTAAAGGGGAAGTTTTTTTAACGCGTGCGGTATCATATGAAAACGAATGAGGAATGCGACATTCTCCCGAATACTTCTTTCAAATCCCATTCTCTGAAGAAAATACACGGCAATATGTGCCCCCAGTTCCGAATGGGAATTGAACGGCTTGTCCTGTGTTTTTTCGGAGACGGGTTTACCGATGTCATGCAGGAGGATGGCAAGAGAAAGGGTGAGGTCGGCTTTTTTTCTGTATTTAAGCGATTCGAGGGAATGCATCCAAACGTTTCCTTCAGGGTGATATTCTTTCGCATGTTCGGTCCGGTCCATTCGGGAGAGTTCCGGCCAATACCGTTCGATGAATCCATACTCTTTGAGAAGCGAAAGCCCCTTCCATGGGTACGGGGAGGTCAGTATCAATTCGAGCAGATGTTTCTGCATCATGGGAGAGGGAACATAATGATGCGGCAATTGCGAAACGATCCCGGGCTCGAGTTCATAATGATAGCGTGAAACCATGGCTGATGCTTCCATGAGGATGACCGTTTTGGGGAGGTTGTTGCCTGTGCAGACCAGTTTCGTATTTCTGAGATCCTGGTAGATTGTGTGCGGATCGAGGAAAACCTTCCGGTTTTCATGATAGAGGAGATTCATGGCCGTAAACGGGAACGACGGCGGTCTGTCCAAATCGTCGACGCACCTGAAGAAGATGTGTTTGTCTTCGATCGAAAGCGATGCATCCACAAAGGGGAAGCCGGGATATTTTAGCCCTTCGAATATTTTCGCGAGACTGATGAGGGTCGCGTCGGTATTGAGAAAATACGAGGAGGAATCCTTTATTTTAAAATAGCGATCCAGGGCGGAATAGCTTCCGAGGAGAAATGTTATTCCTCCTTTAATCCCTTCCCCAATAACAAAAGCGAGTGGTTCTCCCATTCGTCTGTTTTCCTGTTCTCTGTCAATTGTGTCGCTCAATCGGCCGCTGAACTCTTCAGCAGCTCCTCGAGTCTTTTCTTAGCCAGATCAATATTCGATTGATATATTGAAGGTGCGTTCTTAATATATTCCAAATATGATTGAATTGCCAGATCATACTTCATGCTTTTTTCCGCGGCAAGCGCCATTGTCAGGTGCGCCCTTGTAAAATCCGGGTTACTTTTAAGTAATTGTTCGAGTTCCTTGATGGCCGGTCCGTAACAACCGTCTTCATAAAATGCGTGTGCCCGGTGGAACAGCGCCTCGATATTGTCCTGATCGATCTCCAGAACCTTTGTAAACTCCAGAATCGATTGATCGAACATCCCCTTTTTGAAATAATCCATACCCCGCTTGAAAAAAACGGATGAAAGAAGCCTGTTTTTGAGTCCTTCGTCTTCAAGGTAAATTTCCGTGATATTCACTTCAGGGAAAGCCGGCCCCGGCACGGCAAAGAGGAATCCCTGACCGTATTTGATTTCCATATCGATGAGTGTTTTCAGTTCTTTTTTTGTCTGGATCCCTTCCGCAATAATATCGGCGCCGACATCATGCGCCATTTTTTTAAGCGATGTGATAAGGTTTCTGCTTAATGTATGTATATCGATATCCCTGATAAGAGAAATATTGAGTTTGATGTACTGAATCTTCAGATTTTTGAGAAGACTGATGTTCGAACCTATCCAGCTGTCGTCGATTGCAATGGCGAAACTCGTATTCGAATAGAGACGGGTGATTTCATTGAAAAAATCGGCGTCCTCTATCGCATATCGTTCGGATATCTCAAAGACGATGTCATTTGGTTTCAGGGTTGTCTCTGTGAGAAGGTCTTCGAGGTATTTCACTCTCATTTTCGAATCGTGGATACTGGAAGAAAAGATATTGACGAACAATTTCTTTTTTTCTTTCAGTTTTTTAATATCCTTGAAAATATTGGTTTTGCAAAGCCAGTCGAGTTCATAGAGAAGACCGATTTCTTTTGCGATCGTGAAAAGGACATACGGATTTTCGAACTCGGTGTCTTTCGGGCCCCTTGAAAGGGCTTCGTAGCCGAGTATTTCATGGCTGTTGATATCGACTATCGGTTGATAGTAGGACTGAATCTTTTTTTCGATAATAAGATCGTATACTTTTTCCTTGTAACCCATTATATTTTTTATCGTCTGATACCGGGCGATGATTTCAGCCTCTGAAATCATCGCCTGGAGGATGCGTTCTTCTTTGACCGACGGATTGTTAAAGGCGATCGCATACCCGATGTTTACCCTCGGTTTTTCCTTGATGAGCGGGAATATGGTCGAGAACATATGGGTGTTGATAAAAATCTGAATTCGTTCGGAAAGCCGTTCATAATCGGACAGCTGGAAACTGCCTTCATTTTTTCGTTTTGACAGAAAGATATAGAATTGATTTCCTTCGCTTTGATTGATGGTAATTATGTCGTCTTTGCGAATTTGTTTCGTCTCTTTCAGTTTTGAGACGGTGCTCTTGAGTGTTTCGAAGATGTTTTCATAGATGGTTCGTCCAAAATTGAATTCGATGTTTTTCAGCTGGGACGCATCGATCATAAGCATTCCCAGCTTGAAGTCGCTCGTCAACCGTTGTTTGATTTCTTCAAGGTTTTCCTCGAATGTCGGAAAGATTATTTTTGATTGTGTTTCAGACATGACACCATCCTTAACGCTTTTCCGCGAGATGTGAATCCCTTGTTTGCATTGTTCTTTTTGGTAAAAATCCGGAAATCTTTATTCCTTGCATAATAGAGTGAAAAGGGTTCTCATTTCGGCTAATATATCGCTAATAAAACAATAATAAAACAGATGTGATATGTCAAGAAAAACAGAAGTCTTTATGTTTCCGTACTTACGAAGGTTTATACGGAAAGTTCACGGCGCACCTCTTGAGCAATTCGGTAAGGAGTATTGTGACCGTATATATATCGCGGATAAAGATTTCCTCCCCTTTCGTATGGCAGGGATGGATTGCCGGTTCCAGCGCCACAGAGGGAAGCGGATCATGAGCCGATACCGCGAAGCATTTTCCGTAGGTCACATAATCGTTCGTGTTGTTTTCATGCCGCACCTCCGGGACGATTGAAAAGACAAGCCGCTCTATCTGTTCGGTCACGGCGACGAGTTTCCGTGACGGATGAAGCCCGCAGAGTTCCCAGAAACGGGAGTAAAGGGCGACGCCGTGTTTCCCCTTGAACGTCGGGGTTGTATCGATGGTAATGACGAGCGCTGGATATCGTTTTGTTTGGATCAAATGCCGTGAAAGACGAAAAGCACCCACACCGGAGGACCACATTCCTTCACCCGGTATCTCGTACGGACCGTACTCCTCCATTTCCGAAAATAAAAGGTAAAGAGGCGGAAAATTATTACTTGCGGTGAGGAGTCCCATATACAGGCATATTCCGACACCCGCGGCATCGTCCAACTGACCCTTTATTTTTTCCCCGTCCGAGGTTACCGGAAGGTTTTCGGGAATCGGGTGCCCGAAATGATTTATCTTATCGAGATGTGCGGTAAGGGCGAGCGGGGGAGCATCTTGTGCGCCCGGTAATGTAAGGAGAAGGTTGTTTTCCGGTACGCGGGTTAATACGGCTCCCGGCATGCTGCGTGCAAAACCTTCAATCAGCGGATGAAGGCGGTCCTCCATCGTACTGAATGAAGGAACGGCGGCACATTCTGTGATAATATCGATGACATTCAAGATAACGACACCTCCTTTTATCGAAACGGTGATATTGATCGAATCATATAACACCCCGGGGATCGCGATGTCATCATTCCTCTTTCTTTCATCGTTTTCATGGTACCCCGGGCCGGTCCTCGATCGGCTTGACAGGGTAATTCTTTCTATAGTATCATTATTATGTCAAGGGGTGGCATATGAAGCGTCTATGCCTGAGAATATACCCATTGAACCTGATCTGGATAATACCAGCGAAGGGAGCAGGACCCGCACATATCCCACACCCCCGGACGAGAATTATCCACAGGCGAACAAAATAGATCGAAGGTGATGCGACACATATCGATTTCTTTTGAGATCCATACGATACATGAAAAGGAGGAAAACGATGACCCAGCTTGAATATGCATCCAAACGACGGATTTCACCCGGGATGAGGGAAGTTGCCGCGTATGAACATATCGCCCCGGAAGTCCTTCTGAAAGATATTGCCAAAGGCGTTACCGTCATCACAAAAAGCGAACGCCATCAATGCAGACCCGTCGGTATCGGGAAAGACCTGCTCGTAAAAGTCAATGCGAATATCGGTACATCCGGGCTGTGCGCTCATTTGCAAAAGGAATGTGAAAAACTCTCGGCCGCGATCAAAGCCGGAGCGGATACGGTCATGGATTTGAGCACGGGCGGCGATATCGATCATGTTCGCAGGACGATTATCTCAGCATCAACGGTGCCGGTCGGTACCGTCCCGGTCTACCAGGTTTTGACGAAACAACCCGATGTCGCCGGGATCACGGAGGATGATTTTCTTCATTCCATTTTTACCCATATCGAAGACGGAGTGGATTTCGTCACCGTACACTGTGGCATAAAGCGGGAGTATATCCCGCTGCTTTCTACCCGGATTATGGGTGTCGTGTCGAGGGGAGGGAGTTTTTTAATCAAATGGATGCTCCATCACGGGAAAGAAAATCCCCTTTACACCAGGTTTGACGAGATTTGCCGTATGGCAAAAAAATATGATGTCGTTTTGAGTCTCGGCGACGGCCTGCGGCCGGGATGTCTCGCGGATGCCACCGACAGGGCCCAGATCGCTGAACTAAAAACCCTCGGGAACCTCTGCCTGAGGGCGCGGAAGGCGTTTGTTCAGGCGATGGTGGAGGGTCCGGGCCACGTGCCGATTCATCAGATTGAAAAGAATATAAGGCTTCAAAAACGATACTGCCATGGCGCCCCATTTTACGTACTCGGTCCCCTTGTCACCGATATCGCACCGGGCTACGACCATATCGTCGGCGCGGTCGGCGGCGCCCTTGCCGCATATTACGGCGCCGATTTTCTCTGCTATCTGACACCGACAGAGCACCTCGGCCTGCCGGAGAAAGCCCATGTCGTCGAAGGGGTTATCGCTTCGAAAATTGCGGCCCATGCGGCGGATATCGGCCGGGGCAGGGCCGGCGTCCGCGACATCGATGACAGGATGTCGCGGGCGAGGAGTAATCTGGATTGGGAGGGGATGTTCGCGTGCGCGATGAATCCGGAGAAAGCGCGCATGGTTCGGGCGGAAACGGGAATAAAGGATAACGGCGTCTGTTCCATGTGCGGCGAACTCTGTTCGGCCAAGATCAACCGTGAAAACAGGGAGCGATATAAAAAGAATGTTGTAAAAAGAACTTAAGTCCGGTGTCTTTATTCGATTTTGAAGTATTAATTTTTACTATAGCGGGCGAATCAATAATTACTATAGCTTTTTAAGGAATGAAATTATTTTCTCAAATGCGCGGTGATTCAGATCAAAATAACCTGCTTTTATGGCCGATCCCAATTCCAGATACGGTTTGGGTTTGGAAGCTATAAATGAATGGATTTTGGCAGAAGCTATATTTTCCGGCCACTCATATTCTTGAATAGCTTTTTGTAATTTCTCATAAACGGCTGATTCAATAATTTCTCTTGATATTAAAAAAGATCGTATTTTTGTTTTTGCTTGATTGATGTGTAAATCATGGAAATTATCGGTTTTCTCCCGTATACAATTCATGTATGCTTCGACACAAGACATATGAGGATCGTCTTTTATCGATGAAAGACAAATATCTTCGAGCATACCTTTTTTATCACGATCGGGAATAATCAAAATAGTGACTTTTATTTCGTTTCTATTTTTTTTCTCTTGATCCGGTCCGGGATAGCTTGCTGATTTTAATGCATGACAGATACTATCATAAGCCGCATCAGGATCATTGTCGGCATCCTGTTCGATCCCTATCGATGTAATAGTCTCGTGTCCTGTCCTTTTTTTCAGGCTTTCTAAATAATTCTTTAAATTTGCTTTACCTTTATAATCTTCAATCTGGATAAGCAGTCTTTCTTTTTCCACTATTTCACTAAAAAAATTGCACTCGTCCTTACCTTCGACCAATAGAATCCTGCTTGATCGAATCGGTTGTGGGGTCATCATTATCGTATTTCCCAACCGGAATCCAAAGATGTCTCGAGCGTCTCTTTATCAAAGCTTACTGCGGAAATATTTCCATTAATTTCTTCAATCCTATGAACACGAAAATCATACTGTTTTTCTTCTTTAAATGAGCTATGTGCGTTCTGGATGCATTCGAAACTGTGGGTGGTGGCGAAAACCTGAACATTTTCTTTTCTTGATAGTTGTGCTATTGCCTTCCATACTTTTTCCAAAATTGAGTAATGGATACCATTTTCAATTTCATCTATCAACACTATTCCGTCATGAGTCGTTGCTATTCCCATCGATATTTCAAGAAGACGTTCCACTCCGCCTCCCATTAATGCTATTGGTATCAATCTCGATTTACCGATATCGCCATGAATGACGGGAATTCCGCCCTGGATTAGTGTGCTTAAATCCTTTAGCTCGGGATATATGACTTGCAGGAAAGCGATAATTATATCTTTTTTTTTGATTTCAGCCAAATCACTATATCGCTCGGCCAAGGTTTTTTGCTTTTCCTGCCAACGTGACGCAATGAATATCGCTTTTTTTTCTTTTATATTTGGCGGCCGTTCGCCTCGAATTTCCATACGGTCACCATTTACGGAAGGAAAAACACGGCTTCTAAATACCTTTCCATCCGGGCCTGTGTGTTCTATTAATAATTGACGATTCGTGGATGTTATTTTTTCAATTCCGTTGGATAAAATATTATTATCGGTTATTGATCCCGATGTTCCTTCACTCATATTATTTTTTGCTATCGGCCCCGTTGAAGCTGGAGTATTGATTATTTTTACTGTATTTTTTTTGCCGTTTTCAATGGAAACGATTTCAATCGTTTTTTTGGGATCGAATTGAAAAAATAAATTCCATCCGAATTCATCAAGTTTTATTTGATCCAGACCACGAAAAACGTTAACTGAAAACGGTAATCCGGGATTAAACCATCCCTGATGCAGAAAAAATGCTTCCAACAGAGTGGTTTTCCCGATTCCATTCTTTCCAATAAAAAGATTGATACGTTCGAGATTGTCTATCGTAAATTCTGAAAAACAACGATAATTTTTTATAGAAAACGATGAATACATTTCTTTTCTATGCTAATATTTTTATTAATAATAAGCAATAGGTTTGATATACGAAAATGAATAACGACAATGCTTGCGATGTATAAATATTATCGCTATTTAATTACTCTATTTCTCATCCGAATTACTCGATAATGGTCTGCGTTCTTATTTAAACCCGCAGGTTTTTATATTATACTTTAATATGGTTTGCGTGGAATTATTGTTTCAATATTTCATATAATAAGGACCTGAAAATGAAAATCAGCGACATCGGCGGAGAGTTTGCACTGATACGCCGCATCACGGCTAAAACCGGTACATCGCCTGAGGTGATCAAGGGGATCGGTGATGATTGCGCGGTCTTTCGCTTTACCGATGAACGGTATCTGCTTGTAACAACGGATATGATCGTCGAGAACGATCATTTCAATCTGGAGTGGTTCAGCCCGCGCCGGGTGGGGATGAAGCTCATGGAGTCGAATGTCTCCGATATCGTTGCCATGGGAGGAAGACCTCTTTATGCCTTTCTCTCCATGTCGCTGCTCGAGACGACGGCGGTCGAGTTTGTAGAAGATTTCTCGGACGGGCTGCTGACGTCTGCCGGTAAACACGGGGTTATCCTCGCGGGAGGAGATACCACCCATGGGACCGAATATGTCTTTAACCTTACCGTTCTCGGTGAGGTCGAACACGACAGACTCAGACTCCGTTCCATGGCGCTTCCCGGCGACCTTATCGCGGTAACCGGTCATCTCGGAGGAAGTACGGCGGGACTGGAACTCCTCAGGGCGGGAATATCGGGGTATACGCTCGACCATCTGGAGCCTCACTCGAGATCCGCCGCAGAAGGATCACTCATCGCATCACGGGCGCATGCCATGATCGACGTAAGCGACGGGCTTGCTCCGGAAGTGACCCATATCGCCGAGGAAAGCGGAACGGGCGCCGTTATAACATTTGAAAAAATACCGATATCGGACAATACCCGTGAATCGGCAAAACACCTCGGCCGGGACCCTCATGATTTTGCACTTTACGGCGGTGAGGATTTCGAACTCGTTTTTACGATAACACCTGAAAAGGCCAAAGCGCTCGCGTCGGTATTCAGTGATTTTACCATCGTGGGGGAGATTGAGGAAAAAAATGCGGGTATTTTTCTTGAAAAAGACGGAAAAAAAATCGGGTTGAAAAAGGGCTTCGATCACTTCAGGTGATGGGACTCAGGCAGTATCGTTCCCACCTTTTACGCTGCCCCGTTCACCTTCCCGTGCATTACCGTGAACTTCATAAGGGAATATGGATTTTTCGAGAGGGCTCGACCGTGCCGATCGTTCCGTAGCCCGCCAGGGTATTCTTCATTAGCGCGATAAAATACGTGATTATCGTCGATAAAAAATAAAGTATTGTTGACTAATGGTTACATTTTATTATAATAGGACATGCTGTGATAAAAGTGTGTCATCGGGGATTCATATATATGAAAGCAATAACGCCGAAATAAAATACACCTTGACGGGATAAAGGAGGAAGGATATCAAAACAATCAAGATAGAGAAAAAAAAGCTTGTACCGATTCTCAAGGATATCCTTATTTTCAGCAGCCTCGATAAACCCGAAATAGAAAAAATATCGGAAATTTGCAAGCTTGTCGAATATACCGAAGGGGAGTCAATCGTCACACAGGATACGCTGAGTCCGTATCTTTACGTTATTCTCGAAGGGAATGTATCGATTCTCATGAAAGGGAGTGAAGGCGAAGACATCATGATAAGTGAGGTGAATGAGGGTGATGTCTTCGGCGAAGCGGCAATATTCATGGACGTAAAGAGAACGGCCAGTGTCGTGGCGCGGGGAAAGGTATTGATCGCAAGCATTGCGCGTGAAAAACTCATATCATTTACCAATATATTCCCGCGCGCGGGGGTGAAAATCTATCTCTTTATTATTCTCAGTTTGTTGTTAAAACTTAAAAAGGTAAGTACGGAACTGGTTCTTGAAAAAGAATCGACGGTGAGTGCAAAGGACCTTGAACACTTGCGCAACTTTTTCCCCAAAGCCCTGGAAGATTTTTTCTGATAATTGATGCGTCATATGATCTGTGCCCTTCCGGGATGCGCGGTGATAACGGGTGCATAGGTATTGCGTAAATAGGGGGAGACAAATGGATATTTTCGACTTTGGCATGAAAATGGAGCAGGAGGGTGAACAGTACTATCGCGAAAACGCGCGAAAAATCGAGGACGAAAATGCCTCCCAATTGATTTTTTTTCTGGCAAATGAAGAAAATCGGCATTACCAACTGATAAAACACCTCAAGGAAGGATGCGGGGGCGTGTTGTATACCAGGTTCGTGAAAGATGTAAAAACGATATTCAAGAAAATGAAAGAAAAGGGCGAAAGTTTTGTGGAAGAGAAATCCGGTATGATGGATATACTCAATGGCGCTTTGAGAATGGAGCAGGAAAGTATCGATTTTTACAGGACCGAATCTGAAAAAACAGATAATCCTGAAGCCCGGGAACTCCTGCGTTTGCTCAAGAAGGAGGAAGACGCCCATTATTCACTTGTCAGTTCACTTATCGAATTTTACGAAACCCCTCATCTCTGGCTCGAACAAGCGGAATTTACCCATCTCACCGATTATTGATCGGCATATTCAAACGACTTCCGGAGGAAATCACTTCCCGAGAAGCGGTCCATGAAATTTTTATCCCGGCCATGAAAATATGCAATGCAGAATGAGTCATGGTAGCCGCGATTTAAAAAAGAATGAAATTCGGACGCAAAAAACTTTCAGGAGTGAAAAAATGCGGGAAGAAAGCGTTACGGGGAATAACTTGTTAGTTTTTTATAGACAAAATCGGCAACCTCGCGATCGATATTCCTGCTTGATGCTTTAAAGCGCTCCGCGATTTCGTCTTTTGAGAAAAGACCGTCTGGAACAAGGATGGGAGTCATTTTTGCACGTCCCGGCTTCTCACCGTTGTCGATTTTATTGTGCTCGAATCCCGACCTGTTTTTCCAGGTCAACGAACGTTCCGTATTCTCCTTGTCATAGCAGAGTTGAAAACCCGAGATTGTCCGGTCGTCCTCATACCATACGATAAGGTCAAAATAGGTATCGCTGAACCAGCGTCTGTATCCTTCGTCCTCGAATTGTTTTACCTGATTAATCTCAACCAACATGAATGCACTCCTTTGTCCGTCGACATCCATAGACGGTAGAATCACTTAGCAACGTCCTTCTTAAAATATATCGCAAACGAAATAAAAACCGTCGCTACATTATTTCTGGCATGGGTTTGTTGTTTTCTATCATTTTTTTCAGGGCAACCAGATATGCTTTTTCGATTTTTTTCCATTGTTTGTTCAGCGAATTGGCGTAAAGTCCCACAAAAAAAGCGACGGTTCTTCCCCTGAGGAGTCGTGCGATGACTCGATACGGTGCATAGAAACGCGTATGTGCCACTATCTGGGCCATTTGAAGTTCCCATGCAGAGTAATGAATCGGTTTGAATTTTACATGGTGTGCGTCATAGGTATCCCATTTGTAATCGAGCACACGATTTTCGGAACGCATCCGGTTATAAAATTCGGTACCCGGTAACGGTGTCAGAATAAGGAACTGGACGGTATCGATTTTGTATTTTATTGCAAAATCGACCGTGGCTTTTGCCTTTTTTGGGGTATCGTTATCGAATCCCATAACAAACATGCCGTGGATATGAATTTTCCGTTTCTGTATTTCCCTGATCGCGTGTATGATTTCTTCAACGGATTGTTGTTTTTTCATTTCCATGAGTGAATCCGGATCGATTGATTCAAAACCGATGTAGAGTGTCGTACAGCCCGCCCTTTTCATGAGATCCAGCAGTTCGCTGTCTTTTGCCACATCGCAGCGTACCTGTGTCGACCAATTGAATCCAAGCTTCAAATCGATCATCTTATTAAGCAGTTCCTTTGTCCTTTTTCTGTTTGCGGTAAAATTATCATCATAGAAAAAGAGAACATGCTTTTTGGGGTTGTATTTGCCGATTTCCTCGATAATATTATCGGCGGATCGGTACCTGTATTTTTTTCCGAACATTTTTGTTACGGAACAGAAATTGCAATTAAAGGGACAGCCCCGTGAGGTCTGTACGGGTATTTTTTCCCTGAAAATGCTGAAACGCTTCTCTTTGCGATGAAGTAGTGTAAAATCCGGTATCGGAATCGTATCCAGGTCGCATATCGGTTGCGAAAGCGGATTGAGATGTATCTTACCGTCGGATTTCCAGCCGAGGGCGGGGATGTCATGAAACGAACCGCCGTTATTCAGGGCTTCGATCAGCAGCTGAAACGGCACTTCCCCCTCACCCCTTATCAGGTAGTCGGCATGTTCCAGGGCTTCTTCCGGTAAAAAAGTGACGTGGGGCCCGCCCATCACAACGGGTATACCCTTTTTTCTATAGTGATCGGCAAGCATATATGCCTGCGGCGCGGTCGCGGTAATCGATGAGATAGCGACAAGGTCTGGTGAAAGGTTTTTT
Organism: Spirochaetales bacterium; assembly: GCA_016930085.1. Taxonomy (NCBI): domain Bacteria; kingdom Pseudomonadati; phylum Spirochaetota; class Spirochaetia; order Spirochaetales; species Spirochaetales bacterium. The sequence goes on along the minus strand of JAFGHO010000056.1, from coordinate 33,155 downwards.
GCCAGAATTTCCTTTCTGCGGCCAAAATATACGCTCGCATTGTATCCGTTTTTCTTCATTATCGTGGCCAGGATGATATTTCCGAGTCTCGGAAGTTCATATCGAGAAAAAACATGAAGTCGTTCCGAGACAGGTTCTATAAATATTATATTTTTGATCATTGGAGAGTCCTTTTCGAAAGTAATTATATACCAATGTAATTTTTTATCAAAATTCTGTCAATATAGGTGTAAATAATATTGAATTAGTAAAAAAATGTGGTATCATTTGAAATAGATGAAAAGGGAGCGTCTTCGCGTTTATATCACAATATGCCTCGTTATAAGTATATGTTCATGCGGGGAATCCTTTTTTTCTCCCGAAACCGGATCACTCAACGAAATCGCCGTTCTTTCGCTCGCAAACGGCGGCACAATAGAGGTCGGTGAAAACCTCTCCTTTCAGATAACCTCAACGGCAGAAGATGAAAAACCCGATCGATTACTTGTCAATCTTTATTCTAGTGACGGTGAACAATTGGGAACACTCTCGAATTCCTCTTTTGCCCTTAACGAACCGCTTTCGCTCAATCTGTTCGATACACTCGAAACCGGTCGATATACCGTCGAGTTTCTTCTTTACTCGGATTCGGTCATGATATCCGAGAAGAAAATGACTTTTTTTTATGTCAGGGAGCAATACGGAATCACCGGGATTGAATCATTTCCCCCCGTGATTTTTCCGGGTGCGACCGTTCTTCTCACGGCACTCCTTACCGTTCCTGAATCATCGAATCCCTACCTGCGATGGACAATCAACGATACCGTCATCGCAAAAGGCACGATACGTGAGGGGTTGAACAAGATTCTCTGGTCGGCGCCTGAAGAAGAAGGGATTTTTACCGTACGAATTGAACTTTTTCCCATCGAACCGCCCGGAACGGATGATTTCCCTTTTGAATCGGATATTTTTATGGATGTCGAGCTTTTTGTAACAAAAGCGGGCAAACCATCGAATAAACGATTAAAACCGGCGGACTCGTATTATGCCCTTTATCATTTTGAGGGGGATCTTTTTGACAGCGGTAAAGGATCACCGCCTGTTATCGAAGATAAATACAGGGGGGGGGCCACACCGATCGGTGAACCGGAACTCATTACAACAGATGAAGATTTCGGTTATGCCCTGAAACCGGGGGAAGGTTTCATGATAACCGAGAATATTCTGCCGGTAAAAGAAGGGCGATTAACACCATTCACCCTCTCACTGGGACTCCTTTTGGAACCCGACCAGGAGGGGAAGAATATAATCCGTATTTCATCGCTTGATAATCTTTTTTCACTCGCCGTTTATATCGATAAGGATGGGACCTTCTTCGCCGGATTACAGTCGGGGATGAAAGAGGTGTTTATTCCTTCGAAGATCAACGTGAATCTCCTTCAAAAGCGGTTTCTGCTTTCCCTTTCCTTCATCCCCATTGAGAAGACCCTGAAAGCACTCTGGTTCCTTGACGGAATACAGATGGGGGATTTTACCGTCAACGACATCAATCTGGAGATAATGACTTCCGGCGAGACAATAATCGGGGGTGAAAACGGCATCGGCGGGATTATCGATGAATGCGGGGTTTATTTCAGGGACCCTCAAGGCAGGGCCGCCATCAATCCTGATCTTTATGAGGATGCGATCAGACAGCTTTATGATGATAATACCCTTTTTGCGCAGGGCTTCGACGGACTATATCTGCCGGAAGATGTCGTGGTTGAAGGAGATGACAGGATCGATACGGGAAAACTCTTTCTTACAACATCGCTGTCGATCGTGATTTCCCCGCTAAACATTCAATATGAAGATGTGAGCATCATTGTCCGTTACGCTGAACCCGTGCACGATAACTCAAAGATATCCCTGTTCTGGGAAGGAAGCGATACGCCCTTTATCGATTCTTTTTCAAACGGCCAGGTGGCGGCGGGCGGAGAACTGCAGTCATTCCGTCTTAAAAATAACGGCAATTCTTTTTATATCAAGGTAAGCAGTTTTGGGAGAAAAGCCGTTTTTGTCAATGAAGAAAAACCTGTCGATGTCGCTATCGGGAAACCATCGAAAAAACCTGAACGGATGATCCTTAAAATCATAAACAACGATGATGAGGCGGTTGTCATCGATTCGATCACTGTCTTGAAAAACAGGGAATAGTAGGGTTTCGCTACTCGCCGTTTTCATACCTGTTACAATCAAATAAGCCCGTTACGACAACGAAAGACCGGCTTCATGATATTTACAACAATCGGCCTCTTTTGGTATAGTCTGATAAGTGAAACAGTTTATCACCGAACTTTACGAAAACTCCCGTATCGCGGAGAATTATTACCGGATGTCCTTCTTCTGGCCCGATGATGCGGGACTTCCCCGTCCCGGCCAGTTTCTAACCATCCGTATCGCCGATACGACCGTCCCGCTGCTTCGCAGACCGTTCGCATTTTCATATTATGACGGCGTGAAAAAGCGCGCATCGATTATTTATCAGAAGCGGGGGAGAGGGACGGAAATGATGTGCGGTATGGCCCGTGGAGACGCTGCCGACGTGATCGGACCGCTTGGAAATTTTATCGCGGATCCTCCCGTAGGGAAAACTCCCCTCCTGATCGCCGGCGGTATCGGATTCGGTCCCGTCTATTATTACAGTTCGGTCCTGAAAGATCTGGGCATTTCTCACCGCTTCGTGTTAGGTGTCCGGTCGAAGTCGGCCGTTCCCGGGATACCGCGGTTTTTGGATCAGGACCCCGTGCTTTGTACCGATGACGGAAGCAGGGGATTCCACGGGACAGCACTCGATTATTGCGCCACACTGGGGGCGGATATCATAAAAAAGTCCTTTCTTGTCTGCTGCGGCCCCCGCCCCATGCTTGCCGGGTGCCATGCACTCGCTTCTGCGCATTCGGCCGATTGTTTTGTGGTTATGGAGCAGACCATGGCATGCGGGGTCGGTGCGTGTATGGGCTGTGTTGTCAGAACGGAGAAGGCCCCGGGTTTCGCCAGGGTTTGTTGCGAAGGACCGGTTTTTTCAAGCAGGGAGATCGTATGGACCTGACCGTGACAATAGGAAAAAGAAGTTTGAAAAATCCCGTCGGCCTTGCGTCCGGGACGTTTGGTTATGGAGGGGAATATGAAAGCCTTGTCGATCTTTCCGCTGTCGGGGCCCTTTACACAAAGACGATAACCCCGGCTCCCCGTGCGGGAAACGAATGCCCCCGGATCATTGAAACACCGTCGGGACTTCTCAATTCAATCGGCCTGGCTAATGTCGGCGTTGAAGTCTATATAAAGGAAAAACTGCCGGCGTTGAAGGATGCAGACTGTGCGATTGTGGCCAATATTTCCGGTGAAACGGAAGACGGGTTTGGGTCCGTCATCGGGTCCCTCGAAGAATGCGAGCGTATCTGGGGATACGAGGTAAACGTTTCCTGTCCGAATGTTTCGCGCGGCGGCATCGCCTTCGGGACAGACCCTGGGGTGGTCGAACACCTGACCTCCCGGCTGCGGCGGATAACGGAAAAGCCCCTTATCGTCAAACTCACGCCGAATGTCACCGATATCTGCGCGATCGCGCGCGCCGCGGAAGCGGGCGGCGCCGATGCAGTTTCCTGTATCAATACGGTCGTGGGCATGGTTATCGATACTGAGAAAAAGCGGCCGGTCCTTGGCAGCGGGACGGGGGGGCTTTCGGGGCCGGCGATACGCCCCGTCGGTGTGGCGGCAGTCTACCGGGTGAAACGCGCGGTGTCAATCCCCGTCATCGGTTTGGGCGGTATCATGACGGGAGACGATGCGCTACAGTATCTACTGGCCGGGGCCGCTGCCGTACAGATCGGGACGGCGACCTTTGTGGACCCCTCGGCGGCGATAAAGGTTCTTCAGGGAATCGAATCCTACTGCAGACGTGAAGGAATCAAGAGCATCCCGGAACTCAACGCGCTGCTTGAATGAAAGACCGATCGAGGTTCCGTAACGGTCCGGTTACAGGAGATTGAGCATTTTCTCCGTGGCTTCGGCCGCCGCCAGCACCTGATCCGGGTTCACTCCCTTTGTGACAAAATTTTTATGGTTTCTCCAGGTTATCGAACACTGAACGAGTGCATCGGTCTTGCCCCCGGGCGGAATCGTAATCTGGTAGTCGACGAGTTCGGGTATGGAATAACCGAGGCGTTTCGCAATTTTTTTAACAGCGTTCATGAACGCGTCATATCCGCCGTCCCCCTGGCCCGCGTCTTCATATTCACGGATTTCATTCGTTTCGGGATTTTTATAGATGATTTTGACGCTCGCGATCGACTTCAGCCCCTTACTCGCGACAATGATACACGATTCCACATTGAACTTTCTCTCGTTCGGGCGTTCGAGAACGTCGGTAATGATATAGGGAAGGTCCTCCTGGGTAATCGATTCTTTCCGGTCGCCGAGTTCGATGATCCGTTCGAGTATCTTTTTTTTCTGCTCGTCATTCAATTCTATTCCCATTTCCTTGAGATTGTAATCGAGATTCGATTTACCGCTCAGTTTACCGAGGGCGTACTGGCGCTTTCTGTTGAAACGTTCGGGAAGGAGGGAGTTGGCGTAGAGGTTTCCCTTTTTGTCTCCGTCGGCGTGGATTCCGGCCGTCTGTGTAAAAACGTTATAACCGGTTATGGGTTTGTTCGACGGTATTCGTTTGCCGGAAAATATTTCGACAGCCTCGCTGACATTGAACAGTTTCTTTTCGTTCACGTTGGTTTTCAATCCCAGAAAATCGTGAATACCGACAACCGTTTCGTCGAGTGACGTGTTCCCCGCCCGTTCTCCCATGCCGTTTACCGTGCAATGGATGCCGCGGACCCCGGCTTTCACGGCGGTGATCGTATTGGCCGTTGCAAGCCCGTAATCGTTATGGCCGTGAAAATCGAAATGAAGGTCGGGATACCGGCGGACGAGATCGGTGACGTGGGTCATGACCTGTTCGGGCGAAAAGATGCCGAGGGTGTCGGGAAGCATAAAACGTCTTACGGATGTACCCTTCAATGCATCGATTATTTGATGGATAAAACCGGGCGATTCGATCATACCGTTCGACCATACTTCGAGGTAGATGTTGCAGACAACGCCTTTTTTGTCCGCGTACTCGATCGTTTTCAGGATATCGGAAATATGTTCGGAAGCGGTTTTTCTGAGTTGTTTTTCGACATGGAGGATCCAGCCCTTTGCCAGGATATTCATCACCCTGCAGCCGACATCCGTAATCCAGTCGACGGATTTATTGAAATCGGTAAAACCGAGGATTTCTATTCTGTCGATGTAGCCGTGCTTCCCCGCCCAATCGATGATCGTCGAAACCGTCTGTTTTTCTCCGGCGCTCACTCGCGCGCTCGTGATCTCGACCCTGTCGACATTCACCTCTTCCAGAAGCATTCTTGAAATCGTGAGTTTTTCTTCGGATGTATAACTGACATCCTTCATCTGTTCTCCGTCACGGAGTGTCGTGTCCATTACTTCTACCATTTTTTATACCCATCCTCCTTTTTTAGCCGAAAAAAAAGCCGTGAGCTTCTCGCCCACGGCTTTAAAGGTTTCGGATTACATTCTCCCCTAAGGCCAGGGCTTCTTCAGAGTTCCAATAATAATGATTATTATACCGATGATCACAGAAGGGGTTCTTCTCATCAATCCCTGAAAAGAGGAGATTTTACTATTATCAACGTATCGATAATGTAACATGATATCATATACTATCATGGGAGGAAAAAAAAGTCAAGGTACAATCCGATCTATTTGTGTCCTTTTTTACGGAATTGAAGACGCACATCGGTCACGGTTGTATCATGATTACTCACCCCGTTGCTCGATGTATTCCGGGGATTGATGTCTGAAATAGGTATTGTACAGATCGGCATAAGAACCGCCCGAAGCGAGAAGGGAAGCATGGTTGCCTTCTTCGATAATCGATCCTTCTTTCATCATAAGGATCCGGTCCGCCTTCTTTATCGTCGAAAGCCGGTGTGCGATAATGACGGCTGTCCGCGATTTCATGACGGTCGACAACCCTTCCTGTATCTGGACTTCGGTAAAGGGGTCGACACTCGCCGTTGCTTCATCAAGAATGAAGATAGCGGGATTTTTAAGAAGTACCCGCGCGAGGGCGACCAGCTGCCGCTGCCCCATTGACAGGTTGCTTCCCCTGTGGCCGACATCCGTGGCAAGGCCCCGTGGAAGGTCGTCGATCCATTCCCCGTTACCGAGGTGGGTTGCAGCATAGCACACGTCGGATTCCGTCGCTTCAGGCCTCCCGTATCGAATATTGTCGGCCACGGTTCCGGAAAAGAGAAAGGGATCCTGCGGAACGAGTCCGACGTGCCGCCGGTAGGAGACAAGATCGAGTGAGCGGATATCGATGCCGTCGAGGAGGATGCGGCCTTTCTGAAACTCGTAAAACCGTGTAATAAGCCGCGCGATGCTGCTTTTTCCCGCACCCGTATGGCCGACCAGCGCGACCGTTTCTCCATGGTTGATAAGGAGGGAGAAATCACATAGTACCGATTCATTTTCATTGTACGAAAAACAGACACGGTCGAATTCGATATTTCCCCGGACCGATGAAAGGCGATCGTTGCCGGTTTGAATGACATTCGGTTCCCGGTCGATAAGGGAAAACACCCGTTCGGAGGCGGAAAGACCGTCCTGGAACTGACTCCAGAACGAAGCGATACTCAAAAGCGGATACCAGAAGAAACCGACTGTCTGCATAAAAAGATACCATGTCCCCACACTCATGCCGCCGTCATGTACCGCCATGCCGGCCGTATACATGATGAGTGCGGTCCCGAGTGCTCCGGCCATATTGATAATCGGAAATATGATGTTGATGATAATCCCGCGGCGAAGACCGACCGAATACGCCTGGCGGTTGTTTTCAGAGAATTGCCGGAAGAGGGATTTTTCCTTTCTGAAAGCCTTTGCCACCATAATGCCGCTGATCGATTCCTGTATCTGGGCATTTATCTTTGCCCGCACCCGTTTCGCCTGTCTGGTCACTTTACGCGCTATTTTACGGAATCTGAGGGCAATGATGACGGCAACCGGTGCCATGGCAAGAAGAATCAGGGTAAGTGTCGCGTTCAGGATAAAAAGCCAGACAACCAGAATCAATACAAGGATCACCTGACTCAACAGATCCATAATAAGGGAGACGACTTCGGTAAAATCCTGTGTATCCGAGGTAATCCTGCTCACGATTTTGCCGGACGGGTGGCTGTCGTAAAAAGAGAGATCATGCTGGATCGTCTTTTCAAAGACATCGCTGCGCAGTTTCAGCACGACATCACCGATCACCGTAGCCGTCAACCGCTGCCTGATATAATTGAACAGCCATCCGAGGACACCGAGTAAAACAACGCCGCATGCTCCGGCCAGGATGACGGCGAGGGAGGGATTTTTCGCGACAAGATCGATAATCGTCGAGAGCAGGATGGGGCCGGCGCTTCCGGCCGCGGAGTTGAGGGTAAGGGCGGCCGCCACAATGAGCATCTTTTTCCCGTGCGGTTTGAAATAATCGATGATCCTTTTTACGAGTTCACCGTCTTTATAGGAGCGGTCGTATGATTCGGTGTCAAGCCCGTCTAGTATGAATCCCAGGGAAAGTCCCTCCTTTCTATAGATATATGGAAACCGCCTGTTTTGCGGGCGGTATTTTTACGAGAATATCTTCCTGTACGCCTCACAGGTTTCCATCAATCGACGGTGGTCCCCGTTGGCAATAAGCCCACCCTTTTTTAGAACCAGGATCCTGTCCGCCCATCGTATCTGAGACAGGCGGTGTGTGATGATAAATGTCGTTCTCCGGAGGCTGATTTTTTGCATCGCCTTTTGTATCTCGTCTTCCGTGGCGCTGTCGATGGCGGAGGTGCTGTCGTCCAGGATGAGGATCCGTGGATTGGTGAGAAAGGCCCGTGCAATCGCTATCCGCTGTTTCTGTCCCCCTGAAAGCGTCACACCCCGTTCCCCGATAACGGTATCGTATCCTTCGGAAAGCCTCATGATAAACTCATGGGCCTGCGCCTGCTTTGCCGCTTCCGTGATATTTTCAGGCGTCGCGTTTTCGTGCCCGAAAGCGATATTTTCGCGAATGGTCGTCGAATAGAGAAATATGTCCTGTTCTATCGTCGAAATCTGTGACCGCAGGCTTTCCAGGTTCCATTGTTTGACATCGCTGTCATCGACAAGGACGCTGCCCGATGTGACGTCGAAAATGCGGTTGATTAATCGAGTGAGGATGGTTTTCCCCGATCCTGTCTGTCCGACAATCGCGACCGTTTCACCGGGTGAAACGGTAAAGGAGATATCGTCCAGTATCCGTTTACCGCCGAGTGAGAAACTCACACCGGAAAATACCACCTTTCCGTTTACCGGTTTTTGAATGCCTCCCTGATTTTCGTCAAGTTCCGTTTCTTCGTTTATCATCGTGAGGATACGTCCGGCACTCGCCATTCCCATCTGAACCAGGTTGAATGAAAAAATCGAAATGAATGTGGTAAACCGGAACGAACCGAACAGCCCGAGAAAAGCGATCGCATTTCCGAGATCGATAATCCCCCGCCTCCATAGCCAGAGGCAGTGGAGGAAAGCCAGGCCCCAGAAAACCGCAAAGACGAACATGGGCCAGTATTTCGCCTGGATAATTCCCTGTTTGACGAAATAATCGCGGAAAACCCGCGCGTCGCCCATGAATTTTTTCAGTTCATAGGTCTCCATAGCATTTGATTTTACTACTTCGATCCCTTCGACAGTATCGGCGAGTCCGGAATTCATGACCCCGAATTGTTCGCGTTGCGCAAAACTCACCGGTTTCAGCCTGCGATTGTAATCGATGACGGTCAGGACAAGGAAGACGGCGAAAACACCGGGAACGGCAAGAAGTTCGGGTGAGATCAGGCCGATAAGGAGAAGCGGTATAAAAAAGGCGAGTGTCGAATCGAGGATAAGCATCAGTCCGGGATTGAAGAGAAAGTTCAGGTTCCGTACGTCGTTGGTCGCACGGGCCATGATATCCCCTATTTTCTGCCTGCCGTGAAAGCTCTGGCTTTTCCCCAGCAGTCTGAGATAGAGTTCTTCCCGCGCATCCCGTTCGATCCGCTGTGCGAGAAACTCGAAACTGAAATTGCGAACCAGACCGGTAGTTCCCTGAATCAACGCGATAACGACAATCATAAAAACCGGTGTCAAAAGGACTTCGGGAGTCCACCCCGCTTTCGATATGATATTGAATCCTTTTCCGATCTGTATCTGGATGTTGCCGAAGGCGAGGTTATTGACAACCGCGGCTGCGAAAAGGAAAAAGGGGAACAAAGGATACCGGAAGAGGTGTGAGAGTACCCACCGCAGGGAATTTTTTCTGTTATAGCGGTATTCTCCCTTTATACGAAATTCCCGTTTGGCCACGCCACCTCCTTATTGCGTTACAAGAATATAGCCGTCTTTTCGATATTGGGCAAGCATGGAGGAAAAAGAAATGACTTTTTCAGCACCGCGACGGCAACCGATAGCGAACGGATGGAACCGGTCTGATGAATCCGTACGCTCCGCTTTCCGGGCCGGGCGGTATTGTGCCGATCATCCTTCGGATGACGGTGCGGCCGCCGTTACTATTGAAACAGCTTGTCGACGGCGTTATTGCTCATGGAAAAAAACTGTGTATCGTCTTTTGCCGTCGCGATACTCGAACCGACGATTTCCGTCGTTTTTACCGAGATGAGTTTGATATTCAGGTAGTAGGTGTCCCCGACTCTGGACAGAGTCCCGGTCACGATATATTCGGCGCCCGCGAGTTTCCCGATTTCGATCATTTTTGTGGTATCGGCATAATCGGCTAGTTGAAACGATTGTTCATCGAGTATTTTTTCTATACTTTTTCTGTCCATGACCTTGAATGTTCCCTGGTTGACAAAGGCGTTGGTGATGAAACCGACAATCGCTTCGGCGACCGTTGATTTCACTTCACCTGAATCGATACCGACAACGGCAATGCGTTTGTCTTTCAATGCGTTGAGTTTTTTCTGCCCGATGATCTTTTCATTTTTTTTCGCTTCGGCAATTGATGTATCTTCAATCTTTTCCTCTTTCGCTTCTTTTTTTACCTCCACCGCCTTGTAAAACCCTATGTCGTCGAGATAGATTTCTCCTTTTCCGTAATTCCTGTTTTCGAACGCCCATTCGACTTTAATAATCTCTGACGGGTCCCATCGACGCATCGTTCCCCATTTGATCGAAAACCTTGAAAAGGGAAGTTCATACAATTGCCATTCGGAAGAAAGCGCTATATCGTTTGTCGCATGAAAGTTCAATTGTTTCAGTGTGGCCGTTGTCGCAATTTTAACGATAAACAGACCTTTCCCCTTTGCATAGAATCGAATACCGAAATATTCGCTTAAATCCATCGGGGCCTCTTCCGGTTGGAGTGTCGAATTGAAACCGGTATAACTGTAATCGCTCAGACTTCCGAGTTTGTATTCCGCATAAAGACAATGGGCGGATTCCTTGTAACCGGGCGAGTGGTTTGTCTTTATGGTTGTCTTCGAATTGCCGCCGGACACCTCATCATCAAATGTTTCCCACACTTCACCGAAAAGGTTTTTTCCGTCACCGTCTTCAAAATCGTCCACCGGAAGTATCTCCGTTACCTCATACTCGGCATTTCCTTTTGCCCAGACAAAGAAAGGAAGTATAATCATAATCGATAATAACATAAGATATTTCATAATAGGTTTTCTCCTGTGAAAATGATTATACACCGCATCCCGTTCTTTTTCAAGCCAAGCGCCTGCCGGATGTATTTTTTTTAATAGTTAATGTTATCCGACGGGAAGGTTTTTCTTTTTTTCGGTTTCCCGTATTGCTGTTCGAGGGATACCGCGTCAAAAACATGAAAGAGCGAGCATTGTCTGGGCAATATAGTAGGTGGAAAGGTTCCTGAACGTGATATGGTCCACGGGAAAGATAAATTTGTCGACCCCGAGGAGGATGTCCGAAATGTAAAAAAAACACGCCCCGATTGCGATCAGCAGCGAATGGTTTACCGGGATCGAATTATTGAACAGGGTCGAAAACGCTCGCCATACCATTGCCGAAATGATTACCATATAAATTATGACGGGAATAAGCATTTTTCCGAGGTGTTCGCTGAAACTTCTGAACAAGATAATAAGGAGGAGGATTATCATTCCCGCCGGAAGTGCATCCATCACGGCAAATCCGCTTGATATGATAAATGCAATGGTATAAACGACATGAGCGGCAAGAAAAAAAACCAGTCCCGTTATAAAAGCCCGGTTATCCTTGAAAAGAAGGGCGATGTCGCCGCCAAGGGAAAGAACAAGCGCCGAGACGATAAAAATAGTATATGATGAGACCGGCCGGGCCGCATAAACGAACGAAAAAGCGGCGAGTCCGATAATGATCATCGTTGTCGATACTTTTGCACTATTATAAAGCCATTTTATCCCGCGGGCGTCCGCTGTGATTGTCACGGCAGCGCTTGAAGCGATAATCGGAATAAAGATGAGATACTGCATACAGGTATAGTATTACCGATAACGGCCCGAAAAACAAGCGTGTAATGAGACAACCGGCGCCCTTTTCGTATCGAATTCGGGCCGTTATCCATCGTATAGCCGGTTCTGCGACCGGAAATGGTCCGGCCGGCCGGTTTCTCCCCCGCGGTATAAACACTTATGCCGATGGTTTTCCGGCTATACGATACTACCCGTCGAATGTTGTATCCTATCAGACGGTTCGGCCGGGAAGCGGATTTTTTTCGCCGTTATTCGACGATGACCGTCCCCCCGATGCCCTTCGGCCTCCCCACATCATTCGTTTTCTCATCGGTTACCTTGTCGACGGTGATGTTTATTTTACTTGTCCCTTTTTTAACGGCTTTCCAGTGGACCGTCAGAAAATTGAGATCCACCCCCGGTCCGGTCCCGTGTACATCGAAGCCGGCCAGTTTGGCCATGTCCTTAAGATTCGGATTAACCGCGCTGACATACCCGTCCTTTCCCGCCTCAATCCCGGTTTCACCCTTTGAAACATCAATCTGGATAATATCGGAGGTAAAGGTGAGGTCGATACCATACGAGGCGACTTTCTGATTTCCCGAGTTTATGTGAATTTCCGTCGTAAACGCTTCACCAGCCGCTACCGTCAATTCCTCCGGAACAATCCAGACATTCCCGCTTCCGGGAAGGATATATTCGGGTTTCGGGGTTTTCGAAGGATCGGATTTTTTCTCACATCCTGCAAAAAATACGATTACTGCGGCCGCGAGAATAATCAGGCTTCCTCTCAATGGTTTGTTTTTCTTCATGATACGCTCCTTTTCGTATGATTGTTTCCTCTCGTTTTTATTTCAACTGAAGTTGAAGTATTGCGATTTTAGCTTCATCTCACTTCGATTTCACTGTTGTGACCTTTCATCGTTCCGATCGGTGTGGTCGATGAATCAATGAGATTGTCGATGATTATTTCAAGCTTTGTCGTTCCTTTCCTTTTCGCTTTCCAATGGATCGTCGCGATATGGAAGACTTCACCCCCCTTTTTTCCCGAGGTATCGAATCCGGCAATCATTATTTCTCCCGGTTTTGTCACATTCGCCGCAGCCAGAAAACTCTTTGGCCCCGCTTCGGCCCCGTTAATGCCGACTGCCTTATCGACATCGATGATTTCGGGATCGAATTTTATCTTGATACCATAGGCGGCGAGTCCCTGATCTCCGGTATTGGTAAAAAGCTTTGTCGTGAAGTTCGTATTTAATCCGACGGCGGTGTTTTCCGTGACAAGCCAGCATTCGCCTTTTTGAGGTCCGGGTGTTTCTTGCGGTTCCGGGGGTTGTGTGGGGACGGGAGTAGGCTCCGGTTTTGGTGAAGGTGTCGGGAGGGGTGTTTCCGTCGGTTCGGGTGCGACGATGTGCGTCTCATCGGTCCCGGAATCCGAAACGGCGGTTTCATTTGTCGTTTCCTCAGGCGGTTGCGAAACACAAGCCGGCATCAGCATTAGTGCGATAAAAATAACAGGGATATACAGCCACCGTGTATTTCTACGATTACCCATCGGGCGTTCCTCCTTGGAAATGAATATTACAATATATAAATATCGCAGCCGCACCCTTTAAACGTCCGGTTCCCATTAGACTGGCTATGGTGTATTCATTACGGCGGCCGCCGAAAACGCTCCATCCCTATATCCTTCGCATTTCCAGCGATCATAAGGGAATGGTCTATAATGTAATATATTTAAAAAAAAGGCAATCCCCTCCATACCCGTAAACGTAAAAATACGGAATGGATTGAGAGAAAACGGGCTGTTAGCCGGTACGGACGCCGAAACGGGTATTACAAAAAAAACCGTCAATGTCATAAATAAATAAAACATACGACAATAACCTCAATGCCGTATTTAAATAATACCGGCTATAGGTGTTTTTATTAGAATTCCAAGAATTTATCAATAAAATTTCAAGTATGGATGGTAAAAACCGGTTAAAATGATGCAGGAAAAATAGAAATAATAAAGGACACTCTTTCATCATGGATAAAAAAAGGTATACTATTCTATGTTTGTGCATGGTTGCCGCGATACAAATGGTTTCTGCCGCCGACCATTGGGTCGGTACATGGGTAAGCGGCCAGCAATTGACAGAAACATCAAATAATCCGCCTTCTCCGGGATTGACAAACAATACACTCAGACAAGTCGTCCATGCTTCCACAGGGGGAAGCAGGCTGCGGCTCCAGTTTTCAAATGAGTACGGCAACAGTCCGGTAACGATCAATTCCGTCCATCTGGCAGATTCTGCGGGGGGGAGTTCCATCAATACGGCAACGGACAAAGCTATGAGTTTTCAAGGGTCGCCGTCCGTCACTATCCAGGCGGGCGCTACTGTTTTTTCGGATACATTCGATTATAATCTGGCCCCGCTGAGTAATATCGCAGTCAGTATTTATTTCGGCTCGACTTCATCCGCCGTCACCGGACATCCCGGTTCAAGGACAACCTCTTATCTTCAGTCGGGAAACGCCGTGACGGCCGCCGGGATGTCCGGGGCCGCAACGACCGATCACTGGTACATCTTGAGCGCGATCGATGTCATGGCGGGTGAATCTTCCAGAGCGATTGTCGTCCTGGGAGATTCGATCACCGACGGGAGGGGATCGACGACAAACGGGAACAACAGATGGCCGGATAACCTCGCCCGCCGCCTCGCCGGGAATCCGAATACGGCCAATGCCGCCGTATTGAACCAGGGAATAGGGGGGAACGCCGTTTTATCCGGGGGGCTGGGACCGACCGCCCGTTCCCGCTTCGATCGTGATGTGCTCGGCGCGCGCGGCATACGCTGGCTGATCATTTTAGAAGGAGTAAACGATATCGGTTCCAGCGGAAGCCAGACTGTGGCGGCAAGTCTGATTTCCGCCTATGAAGAGTTTATCGACAAGGCGCACGCGGAGAATATTTTGGTCTACGGTGTCCCGATCCTCCCGTTCGGCGGATCGCAATACTATTCGCAGGTTCATGAAAGCGCGCGCCAGACGGTCAATGACTGGATTCGTACAAGCAACAGGTTCGACGCCGTGATCGATCTCGATGCGGCGGTACGCGATCCGGGGAATCCCGTTAATTTGCTGGGTTCCTACGACAGCGGGGATCATTTGCATCTCAATGTCGCGGGGTATCAGAAAATGGCGGACGCCGTCGATCTGGCATTGTTTTCAGAATCTTCCTCCACCTCGCCGCCCGGTTTGATGGGGGACGTGAATGGAAGCGGCGGTATCGACATCGTCGATGCCCTTTTAGTCGCACAGTATTATGTGGGGCTGTCGCCGTCGAATTTCAACACGGAACGTGCGGATGTCACCCGGAACGGAAACATCGATATCGTCGATGCCCTGCGGATTGCACAATGTTATGTGGGACTCGTCTCCTGCAACTTTTAGGATGTTATTGATATAACTGATTTTTGGATATATGACGGAAAAGGATATCCAATATTATATATGGGTCTTTTTTGGGAAAAAGGTTTTTTTCAGCCGGAAAAAAAGCGTAACATGCGGGCGTAAAGCAACAACGTGCGCATTGCCGGGGTGAAAAAAACATTATTAAACAGGAGGTTTTAAAAATGAAAAAATTGTTTCTGCTTGCTTTTTTGATTTTGCCTTGCGCCATTTTCGCCCAGAGTATGGGGGATGTCGATGCCAACGGCAGTATTAATATTGTCGATGCCTTGCTCGTTGCGCAGCACTATGTCGGTCTGACCCCTGCCGAGTTCTACAGCGCATATGCGGATGTTTCCGGAGACGGCACCATCAACATCGTGGATGCGCTGATGATCGCACAATGCTATGTCGGTCTTGTTTCATGTGATTTCGGAGGAACGACAGAAGACAACATCACGGTAAGGGCCAGGGGGACGATAGGCGGGGAAACCATGGAACTCCATGTGGACGGCAGCATCGTCGCTACCTGGAGCATGACCACCAGCTATCAGGATTATACTGCCAGTGCTACCGGAGGCGTTATCGAGGTCCATTTTACCAATGACGATCAGGAGCAGAACGGCAGGGATATACAGGTGGATTATATTATCTACAACGGCGCCACCTACCAGGCGGAAGACCAGGAAGTCAATACCGGGGTGTACATTGACGGTTCCTGCGGGGGGTCCTACAGCGACATGCTTCAGTGCAACGGATATATCCAGTTTCAGACAGGTCCCACCGCGACACCTGGTCCGGCAACCGAGACACCCGTTCCGGAAACCCCTGGACCGACAGGTGGAGGAGAGTGTAATATACCGTCGATGCCTTCTTTCAATTCGCTGCCGAATATTTCCGAACTACCCGACCCGTTTACGTTTATGAGCGGATCGAAGATGACCAGAAAGGATGACTGGACGTGCCGCCGCGCCGAAATATCCGCTCTACTCCAGCGGTTCGTTTACGGCGAGAAACCCGCGGTACCCACTGTCACCGGTTCTTTCAGCGGCAGCAGTATCAACGTCACGGCTTCCTACAATGGCAACAGTATTTCTTTTTCGTGCAGCATTTCTACTCCCGGCGGTTCAGGGCCCTACCCGGCCATGATCGGTATCGGCGGCGCATCAATCGGCAGTTTCAGCGGTGTCGCTTCAATCACTTTCCCCAATGACGAGATCGCGGCCCAGAGCGGCAGCGGTTCACGTGGTCAGGGAAAATTCTACAATCTCTACGGCAGCGGCCATTCCGCGGGCGCCACAATGGCCTGGGCATGGGGGGTCGACTGTCTGATTACCGCCCTGGAACAGACTCCTTCAGCCAACATCGATACCACCAGGCTGGGTGTTACCGGCTGTTCCCGCAACGGTAAAGGGGCATTGGTCGTCGGTGCATTCTGCGACCGTATCGCACTCACCATACCGCAGGAATCCGGAAGCGGCGGGGCCTCCAGCTGGCGCGTTTCCACGTACCTTAAAAACCAGGGTGCGAATATCCAGGAAATATGCCAGATCATTGGTGAAAATCCCTGGATGAGCGCCAATCTGGACCAGTTCTGTAATAACGTCAATAAACTCCCCGTCGACAATCACGAATTGATAGCCCTTTGCGCGCCGCGGGCCGTGCTCGTGATCGGCAACAACATCGACTGGCTGGGACCGGAAAGTGTTTTCACGGCTTCACGGGCCGCCCATTATGTATTTGAAGCGCTGGGTATTCCCGACAATATGGGTTACTCCATCTCGACAAATCACGGCCACTGTTCGCTGCCCTCTTCACAGTCTCCGGATGTCAACGCTTTCGTGACCAAATTCCTTCTGGGCGGAAGCGCCAATACGAGTATCATGAAAGACCAGAACAATTTCAATTTCGACAAGAACAGATGGGCTCCCTGGAGCGTTCCTTCGCTTCAGTAAACGGACGCAACTGAAACAACCTCACCGGGCGGTTCCCTTTTCGGGGCTGTCCGGTTTTTTTTTCGGCGAAGAGTGTAAAACCGGCACATCGGGAGACTGATACCCGGTTGTTCTTTTCGCGATATTCTTCCGTCCCTCGAGACAGCCCGAATCAATGACAATATGTTATTAAGGAACATACGGCATAAAAAAGCCGGGCGGATTTTTTATGCCGCCCGGCTTTAATCCTTATATCATTTATCCGTTTACGGATTCACCATATAGGTGATTTTCACATACCCGTCGCCTCCCGGACAGTTCGCGTCGCCACCGTCGCCGATGCCGTCGATGAATCCGGCCGGTTTGCCGTCGGGATCATACGATTCTGTGGCCGTTGCGGCATGCCCGCCGTCACCGCCTGCGATCTGTATTATTAGTTCACCCGAACCCGAAATATAAATCGCCGATGCCTCGCCGTTTCCTCCCGGCGTTGCCGGCACCGTACTACTCGGATCCGTATGGCCGGGGATTCCCGCCGAGCCGCCCGAGCCGATCCTGATACGCAGTGTATCAGTCATCGTGATGGAAAATGTTTCTCCCTCGATTTTTTCTCCCGCTTTTCCCCCTTTACCGGTATGAGGTCCATATGCAATGCCTGTATAGTCACCTCCGCCGCCTCCGCCGCCGCCGACCATGGTGACGGTGATGATGTCGCCCGCAAGATTGTCAGGCGGGGTCCAGTATTCGGTGCCTGGATTGCTGTATACCTTAGTGCGTTGTTCGGGCGGATCGGTGGGTGTCGGGGGTGAACCATCCGGGTCATTGATCCGGTACTGCCCGCTCGCCCCCATGACAAGCAGCATCCATGTGTTGTCGGAAAGGTAATCGACCTCATAGCAAAGAGGCACGACCGGTGTGCTTATATAGGCGTTTTGATCGCTCGTCAGCCATTCCGCCATATCGCCGGTGTTTATTGTCATGGGCATTGCCGTGTGGCTGTGACCCCCGAGCACCATGATTTCGATGGTACTCTGATTGAGAACGGACTCCTGTTCGACGGTTAGTTCCGTCTTTCCCCCTGCGGTGAAGCCGCAATAGCCTATTTCCAGCGCCGCTTCAAAGGCGTTCCGCACCGTCGTTTCTTCTTCCGAAGACTGGAGAAAGAAAAGAAGCATTCTCCCGTATTTGATCGAAGCGACGTAACCGGGAACGATCCCGTCGGTGATCTGGTGGTCGATGTCGTCCCATCCGACCGATTCGTCGAAAAGGTCGCTCGGTTTCGAGGGCTGGTCGATATTGCATGAATAGTAAAACTGATAAAATTTGACAAGCAGTCTGGTTTTTATTTCCGTATTGGAATAATCGAACCTTTCCTTCAGGGAACCCTGAATCCCGCCGAAGATACTGCTGAACCCCGCGTGCGCGTTGATGCCGAGTTCGACGAGAAGATGCTCGTATGAATAGATAGAAGAAGAAGAATAATTGAACCACGCGGGAACCGATACCTCCCCGTTCCTGAAAACAATTCTGTTGAAGGCATTGGTCACCTTCGAATAGGTGGGGTGTTCTATTGTTTCCGATACCGATTCTTGTGTATTGCCGATCGTGCAGGTGATGGTAAGGGGGGCCCTGTCTTCGATAATCGGCCTGTAGGAACCGTCGACGATGCTCTGCCCGTCGAGTATCGCCCCCGGCCAGATGATCGGGGTTCCGGGATCGAAACACGAGAGGTTCGTATAACCGCGGACGACTTCGAAGTTGTATATCGCATCGTCGCCGTCCTGGGAATCATAACTTCTCAGCATGATATCACGGGTATACGCCGGCTGGACCGGTTTCATCGAATTGAGAATATTGTCGTCGATCGAATCGGCATTGGCAATGGGCGGATCCCAGACGCCGCATCCCGTCATTGCCGCACCGATGGCGGCGATGGCCAAAAATATACCTATATTCTTTAATGTTTTCATAACTTACTCCTTAATAAATTATTTATAATAGCATTCTATATTGTATCGCAATGACGTTTTATACACCGGATTCAAATTTCGGTATATATGAAAGTCCCTATTATATCACAAACCTCCTTTTCTCTCAAATAATTTATTGCCAGGCAATCGTATTTGCCATTGAGGACGTTTCACACGGTAAAATCACTCAAAAAAAATCGGATAATTAAAAACATCATCGATAATCCGTTTGATTTTCACTTTCTATTTATTGCGTTTTATGATAAAAATGTGAGAGATTTTTGTCCGGGAAACGTCATTGATAGAAAGGGATGCATGGAGTTTTCGGGTGACTTTATAAAACGGCTGCGAAAGAAGGAGAAGGCGGCATTCGAAGAACTCTACACAAGAACATGGCCGGCCCTCCTCAATTTCATACGGTTCAAGGTGCGCAATGGCCACAGTACGCCGGAGGACATTCTTTCCGAAGTCTATCTGAGGGCAATCGAATATTCGCATACGCTGAGCAGCAATGTCATGGGGTGGCTTTACCGTATCGCCCGTTCGAAGGTTGTCGACCACTACAGGAAAAAAAAACGCGCGCAGAAACTCATCAGGGTCGAGACGGTAGCGGCCGGGCAGAGGGAGATCCTCAACAGCATTGCCAACGCGCCGGAAGCGGAGACGATCGAGAGTGAAAACGCGCTTATCCTTAGAATAGGATTTTCACGGCTGCCCGGGCAGTATCGTGAGGCCCTTGAAGCGAAATATGTAAGGGAAGAGAGTGTGGCGGCGATTGCCGCCGCTATGGGCAAGACGGAAAAAGCGGTGGAGAACATTCTCTATCGAGGACGAAAATTACTGGAAGAACAGGTCGCTAAAACGGCAAAGGAGAAAATCTACCGTTACGGCAAAGGAGGTAAAGAGTATGGGACATCAAAACCTCAGTGACGCCGAAATGAAGATACTCATCCGCCATGCGACCGCCCTGCCGACGGCAGGCAGTCAAACCCGGACGCGAATTGTTTCAGGTATCGCCGAATATACGGAAAAGAAGGCTTCCCGCCATAATCCCTTTTTAGCCGTCATCTACAATCCCGCTTTCTCACTCGTTTTTCTCATCCCCCTGTTGATCCCGGTTTTTATTTCGGTTTTTTTTCTGTTTCAAAAGCCGGCGGGCGGGACATGGGAGAAAGCGATATTGATTTCGGGTTCCGCGATTTCCGATACACCGGGAACCGCCGGCTTCCGGGCGGGTTCCGTTATCGAAGAAGGAGAACGGGTGACTGTTCCGGACGGCGTCACCTCCGACTTCGGCATGGGAGATAATATCCGTTTCAGGCTGTTCCCCGGCACAGACTTTAAGGTCGTTACCGGTTCCGAAGCTTCCGGCCGGTATCTTGTTTCCTTCAGCCGGGGAAGCGCATATGTCGTCAAGCACGGGAAACTCGACGATAACAAATCGCTTGGCGTCCGTGTCAATGGCTATACCTTCATGCTTACGGGAACCAGGGCACTTTTCCAAAGCGCGGGGCAACATATAAGGGTTTTCTGTTTTGAAGGCAGGATCGATGCATTCAGGCTGGAAGAAGGAGACGAACGGGAACTCTTCACGCTTCGTTCGGGAGAAGAGGCCCACATTGTAGTGCAGAGAGAGAGAAGGACGTATAGCATCGACGACTTTCTTATAGAAGCAGCGGTCAAGTTCGATAAAACCTTTGACGTACTGCCGCCGGTCGATGATGCGATGCTTTCCCGGCATGAGGGATTCCTTGCCATGGAAGGCGTGATCGGGCTATCGGTTTCCCGTGAGGAGACCGGCCCGATACCGGCCACTACTCCCCTTCCTGAACCGGCACGGGACGCCGAAAAAAAACCGTTCACCGTTCATGAAGCGGGGAACATAAGTGACGCGAGTTTTCGGAAAGGAAGGATTAATTTCATCGCGGCAGTGCCGGATGAAGGAAGCGGTTATATTATCACACAGAACAGTATTTACGGGTTGAACGGCGGTACCCTTCGTAAAGGGCCGTCTTTTCCCGCCGGCACTATTTTCAGGGTAAAACCGGCCGTCTCGAAAACCACGATCTGCTGCGTGTCAACCGGGAAGGTATATATTCTCGATCGGTATTCCCTCGCGGTCAGGGAGGAGATGTCTCTTCCCCCGTCGGGCAGTGCGGAAGACAATTATTATCCCGCCGGTGACGGCGGAACCTATTATATTCCCGTTCTCAATCATGGTTATTACACCATTGAACGGGACGAGAGGGAACCCGAACTTCGCAAGGTGTACGACGAACTCTTTCCCGTCAGTCCGCTTGTCACAAAAGCGGGTATTGTCGTCGGGGCTTCTTATGAAAACTACATCGCCATGATAAGCCGCGGCGGATCGCTTCTCTGGAAAAACGAGCTTGAGGGTAAATCGTTCGTCAATTTCATTGATTCCGGGGGAATAATCTATGCCTACGTGCTGAAAGACAGTTGTCCCATGATCATCGGATTCGATTCCGGCGGGCGGAAGCGGGGGGAATGGCCTCTCGGGCAAATGGTAACCGCGGACCTCACGGCATTCGGAACATTTCTCTTCGGTTATTATGACGACGGCGGGCTTTTTATGTTCGATACCGCTTCGGGAACGGCTGAGCATATCGCCGATGTTTTCGGTGGAACGCTTTCAGGCAGGATATTGCGGACGATGAAACCGACTGTTCATGACGGCCGTCTCTATAGCGGTACGGACAAAGGAGAACTTCTCGTATATAATATCGCGGCCCGAACTGTTGAATACAGGTACCCGATTAATGTAGAAGAAGCTTTCTTTGCTTCACCGATCGTTCGGGATGCGACGGTGTATCTTGCCGGAAATTCCGGTAAGGTATACGAAATAGTCAAAACCGAAAGATAAACCCCAGGCCCGCCACGTCGATTGAAAAAGGTCTGGTGTGGATGTCCCCTTCAAGATCGCCGTAATCGTAGAAGTCAATCGGCGAGAAGGCAAAGTTGAAAAAGAGACCGTTCCAGTACAGGGCATACGGTTCGCCCAGGTTGATGGTAAGCCCCGCATTGATGCCCGCCTTGAAAAACCATATTGTTTTCTCGTCGGACCAGGTCAGAGAATACTCACCGCCGATATCGTGTTTTTTTATATACCAGGAATTATGTATAGTCAGGGCGGTGACGACATTGAGTGCAAAGCCGATTTTTCCTCCGGTTCTGAACGAGAAAGGAATTAGGCGTATCTCATGTTGATGGATGTAGGGAAGCGTCGTCATAAGCGGGTCGAACGCTCCGGGGTAGCTGTATGAATAACCGTAACCGGCCCCCAGGCCGAACATGGCGCCGTAATACCAGCATATATCGCTTTCGAAACTCAGAACGCACATCATCGGTGTGTAATAGTAGAGCATGGCCGGCTTTACCAGTTTCTGGTAGATCGATACGGTCCACCGCCGGGCGAGAATTTTTTCAGCGGACAGAAGATCACCGAGTTTTTCTTCCACCCGTATATTTTTCTTTAATTCGGCGGCGAGGATATCCTGGGACAGAAACGGAAGCTTTTCCTCGATCATACGGATGATGACGGCAGCTTCTATTTCCGGTTCCTGAAGCGAACCGATCGTTCGGGAGTAAAGATCGCCATTGTTTTCCCCGAAAACGACAAAACGGAATACCCCGTTATCGTTTACTATCATGGCGGCGTAATGACAATCACTCGCGGAAAGTATCTCTTCTGCCTCTTTCCTTTCAGGGGTCCCGTTCAATGGTGAAATTTCTGCAATAAACGGCATGAATCGCCTGCTCGTAATGATGCCCTGCAATACCCGGTGGAGTATTTCCCTCACCCTGGCGGTTGTTTCGTCATTTGCAAAAGCGGGAAGGAGAAAGAGAATACGTTCCTTGACCGTTACCGGACTCAACGTCTCGAGTACCCGTTCTCCGGGATCAATCCGGTGATCGGTCTGCAGTATGGATTGAAGTATTTTTCTCGAAAGCGGCCGCATGAAGACGGCAAGTGCGTCAATGGATCCAAACTCATTCGTATGGTTTTCTATGATCCGTGAGAAAACCGTATCGAAAAGTTCGACTGAAAGGACGACCGCCTCGCCTTCGCTATCGATACTCATCACGATGATGAAGTCGGCAAAGAGACGGCGACCGGCTTCCTCGTAATCCCGCCTGGAGAGCCCCTGTTTCTTCCCGAATTCAGCCGCATCGAGAAGCTTCTTCTGTTCGAGTCTTCCGATGACATGACACTCGTTTGTTTCGAGTAAATTAGCGCCCAGAAGATCGATGAGTGTCTGACAGTCTGTTCCGGAGATGCCCCGGCTGCCGGATTCAAGAATGGCGATAACGGGCTTTATCGTTTCACCCTGCCCGGAGAAGGGAACCGCGGCGATGATTGACAGCATGAACAGGACCTTACGGTATTTCATTAAAACCGGACCCCGATTGAAGCGTGAAGCGCAAGGCAGACAAAATTCAGGGGTGAAAATCCGTTTGCATAAAGGAGTTTCTCGTTGCCGTCGGTGTAGTCGGAGAAAGCGGAAGACTCGTACGTCCATGTAAGACCGTAACAGACGAGCCGGAAGCCGATGAAATAAACCGGATCGACATTGAAGGCGAGTGAGAGTACGAGGGGAATGGAAAAAGAAATCCGGCTTGCCGCCGGTGCCGTATCCTCTTCGGACGCGAGTGCAGAACAGGAAGCGTTATAATCGTAGGTAAGCGCCACTCCCGCCTCCACCCCCACCGAAAAGAGGGATCGCGAATGGAGACCCACAAGAAGATCGATTCCCGCCTCTGTTTTTTCAATGTCTTCGACCATCACATCAATAATCTGATATTCCAGACCGGCCGAAAAGTGCCATGTCTCGCCGAAAAGCCAGGTATATTCGATTCGAAGCGGAATAAAAAGAGACGGTTTTGAAGCCGACCATGAAATAATGGTGCGGCCCAGGCTCAGGCCTGTCAGTGGATAGAAGCGAAATTCATGATGTTTTTTCAGCACCGAATCGAGAAGCCGTTCATCCGCATCCAGCTTCTGTCGCAAACGGGAAGTAATCTCTTTCTGCATTACCGCTTCCCTGTCGAGTGCGGGAAGTTCTCGAGCAATAGCGACGGCAATCTCGCCGCACGTGCGGTCAAGGATGTCATACCGCCCCTGGTCCGACGGCATCGATTTCACATAACACCCCTTGATGCGGCGGGAAACGACGTCGACGACGGTCACCGTTATGGTAAGTACTTCATTTGAAACATAATACTCGCCCATGACGCATGTTTCCACTTCATAAGCCTTCTCAAATCCCCTGATAAGGCGATCGAAACCATTGGTTTCCCATTTTCCCGCAATATTCAGCGTGTCTTCGAGAAGAACGAGCGATTCCTGTTTTTTGAGGTTTATCGTGAAAACATTGAAAATCGTATATGAAAGCGAAGCGTATTCGAGATTATCGGTAATGTTTCGTACAGGAAGCAGCATGACGGGACGCCTGACTATATTTTCGGAAGGTTCCGATACCGTTCCCGCTCCCACCCGCATCAGAACTGCCAGCAAGAGAGAAACTAATATTCCTGTCCGTATACGGTTGCCATGAATGAACTTTTTCATTATTTGAATGTAACAGTACACCATCGATGCCCTAAATTCAATACCACTGTATCGTATAACTTTTGAATATCATCCCGAACCGGATGGACGGTTTCCGTGTACCCCGTGAACGATTACCCGTTCATTCGTGCAGAGAAACCGCCGGTGATTGCAATCGCCGGCATATGTGGTATAATGACAGGTATGAAGATTTTTTCGATACTATCGTTGGCATGTTTGTTCATTTTTATAATGTCCGGCTGTCCGATGGACGATCCGGCTCTCCCCACCCTCGATGTTCGACTCAATTCAGTCGGATTTCCACCGGACAGTCCCAAAATGGCGACGGTCGCGAAGGCGGCCTCAACGTTCGACATCCTCGACGCCGCAAGCAAAGCGGTCGTTCATTCCGGCGGCATCACCGGTCCCTTTTCAAGCGGTGATACGGGAGAAACGGTCTATATCGCAGATTTTTCCGCCTTTACCGATTCAGGCATATATATTATGGAGGTTCCCGGCGTCGGAAAATCGGCCCGTTTTACGATCGATGCCGATGTTTACCGCACGACCTTTCATACGGCGATGCTGGGCATGTATCTCTGGCGTTCGGGCACCGCCGTTTCGGGAAGTCATAACGGGACAACCTTTTCCCATTCCGCTTCGCACCTCAATGACGGCTATCTTACCTATATCACCGGCGCTAATGTCATACGGGACGGGACGGGCGGCTGGTACGATGCGGGCGACTACGGGAAATATACGGTCAACGCCGGTATTACCGTGGGGATGATGTTCAAGGCATGGGAGCACTTCAAGACAATTCTCGAACCGGTAACGCTTTCCATCCCTGAGACAGGGGGCACTCTTCCCGATTATCTGGACGAAATCAAATGGGAACTCGATTTTATCATCAAGATGCAGTATACCGACGGGACATACCGTGTATGCCACAAACTCACCCCCCTAAACTTTTCAGGTTTCGTGATGCCGCAAAACGACACATCGAACCGTTACTTCGCACCCTATTCGAGTGCGGCAACGGCGGATTTCGTTGCGATGCTCGCCCAGGCCGCGCGTATTTATCAACCGTATGATGCGGCTTTTGCCGCGAGTTGTCTCCAGAAGGCGGAAGAAAGCTGCACATGGCTGGATGCGAACCCGGGGAATCACGAAGCCGATCTTTCGGCCTTTTCAACGGGCGGCTATCAGACGGACGATGCGGACGACCGCCTATGGGCCGCCGCCGAATTGTGGGAGACGACCGGTGAATCCGGTTACCTTGACGATGTTGAGACGCGTATTGGAAATAAATCACCGAAAATCGACAGCCAATTCGACTGGCCCTCGGTCGGCAACCTCGGGATGCTTACCTATTATTTTTCCGAGCGGGGTGGAAAAGCTGCGGCTTTGACGGAAGCGATCGGGACGAGTCTTCTCGATGTTGCGGACGATCTGGCCGCGGCCGCCGGCTCCAATGCCTATGGCAGACCGATGGGTTCTTCCTATTATTGGGGATGCAATGGCACGGTCGCGCGGCAGGCGCTTATCCTTCGGGCCGCATACATGGTCTCTTCCGATCGGGTATATCTCGATACGGCCCTCGATGCGATATCCCATCTTCTGGGAAGAAACTGTTACGGGCGGTCATATGTGACGGGGGTGGGATATCATCCGCCGAAGTATCCCCACGACAGACGATCCGGTGCGGATTCGATAGATGACCCGTGGCCCGGCTATCTTGTGGGCGGCGGTCATACGGCAACAGGTTGGGTCGATGAACAGGCCAGCTACGAGACGAACGAAATCGCCGTCAACTGGAACGGCGCGCTTATCTACGCCCTTGCCGGTTTTCTCTCCGGTTCATAGAATCGGGAGGTCTTTCGTCTTTTCCGGGCCGTTCGTACCGGGTTCGATTGAAATTCCTTCCGCCGGCCGGATCGATTGACAGTCCGAACAGATACAGGTTATTTTTTTCATTATGATCAGGGACTTTGTCATTTTATCCATCGCCGGAGAAACCGATATCAATGTCAGCATATCCCTCGAACCTGCCGAGGATTAATGCGGACTCATCGTGAATGGTATGAGCAATGGTAACATGGAAAAATTTTTAAATGGAGGTAAGGTATGACATTGACAAGCAGCGCTTTCACCGATTCGGCGCGTATTCCGTCACGTTATACATGTGACGGCGATGATGTGAATCCGCCATTGTCCGTCGCAGACGTTCCTTCGGGAGCAAAAAGCCTCGCCCTTATCGTGGATGATCCCGACGCGCCCGCGGGGACGTGGGTTCACTGGGTGGTCTACGATATTCCGGTCATAAGCAGGATCGGAGAAAACAGCGTTCCGGGAAAACAGGGGAGGAACAATTTAGGCAAACTCGATTACGGCGGACCGTGTCCCCCCGCCGGGACCCACCGCTACTATTTCAGGCTGTACGCCCTTGATTTTTCGCCGGACAAACGGGAGGGGCTTACAAAAAAGGAACTCATGAACGTAATGAGCGGTCATATCCTCGGCAAGGCGGAATTGATGGGAGTATATTCCAGACGGTGAAAGACGGGACGGACGCCATCCCTGCCGATGTAAGCAGGGAATTCTCCAAAGCGGCGGGCGCTTTGCACCTTTCTTCTCCCGTCGCTTATATCTATAATCCCCTTGAATACGCATGGGAACCCCATGAGGCATACATGAACCGGTACGCCGGCGGCGGGAAGCGAGTCCTGTTCATGGGTATGAATCCCGGTCCGTGGGGAATGGTTCAAAACGGGATTCCTTTCGGGGATACGGTATCGGTCAAAGAATGGCTTCATATCGAAGGTCATGTCGATCAGCCCCGGACAACACACCCGAAGCGGCCTGTTCTGGGTTTCGCCTGCGGACGCCGGGAACAAAGCGGCAAACGTCTCTGGGGTTTGGTAAGCGAACGCTTTCGGAACGCGGAAATCTTTTTTAAAAGCCATTTTGTGGGGAATTATTGTCCCCTGGCATTTTTTGATACGGATGGGAAAAACATTACACCGGACAAGCTGTGTAAAAAGGACCGCGAGTCCCTGTTCGATCTTTGCGATTTTTTCTTGAAAAAGACCATTCTTACACTCCGGCCTTGTTATATTATCGGCATTGGCGTATTTGCTGAAAAAAGGATCAGGGACAGCCTCGGAAAGGATGATTTTTTCAAAAAGGGCGGATATATAATCGGCGGTATTCTTCATCCGAGTCCCGCGAGCCCTAAAGCCAACGCCGGCTGGGCCGGTAAGGTTGTCCGGAAACTCAAGGACATGGGGGTGTGGGAGTGATAAGAACACCTTTTTCCCGTTGATTACCTGATTACCATAATCAAACGATTTATAAAGGACATTACTCCATATACGGTGGCATTTTTTCTACCGAAAGAGAACGACTTCCGGAAATGTGAAAAACATCAGTAAAAAGTGAATCGGAGACATGTTTTCCCTGTTGTATATTTTATATATTTGTCAAAACAGGCGACGCTTCCCGGAATATTGTTGACACGGATATATCCGGGCGAAAGAGCTCTGTGTACGAAGCGGGCGGGGAGATACGGTATGTTTGAGGACCGGAAAGACGCGGGCAGACAACTTGCCGGAATACTCATAAAATACAGGGATGAGAATCCGCTTGTCATAGCCATACCTCGAGGCGGTGTCGCCGTTGCCGCTCCGGTTGCAAGGCGGCTTCAGACCGATCTTTTACTTCTCGTATCGCGCAAACTTCCGTTACCCGATAATTCCGAGGCGGGATTCGGAGCCATCGCGGAAGACGGGAGTGTTTATCTAAAAAAAGAGGCCCGCGTATGGCTGCCTGATGATGTTATCACCCGTATAATCGAAGTGCAAAAAGAGGTAATTCGCGATCGAATCGCCTCGTTACGGCATGGAAATCCGCTTCCCGGGTTATGCGGGAGAACCCTTATTCTCATCGACGACGGCCTTGCCATGGGTTCGACAATGCAGGCGGCGTTTACCATGTGTAAAAAACAGGACCCCCGCAGCATTATCGTCGCCGTCCCCGTTGCCGGCCAAAGCGCCCGGAGATTATTCGAAGATCAGGCGGATGATCTGGTCATACTCGAGGAACCCGCTTTTTTTCAGGCCGTTGCGCAGGTGTACAGGCATTGGCGCGATTTAACCGATGAGGAGGTATTACGAATACTGGAAGGGATGGACCATGAATCTGATACAGTATGAACATATCAAGGAACTCATATCATTGCAGAGAGAACATTGCGTATCGATCTATATTCCGACAACATATGTGGCGGTGGATTACACTAAAAACTCATCCCGCCTCAAAAACATGCTCAACCGCGCGGACGAAATGCTCGAGGCGCAGGGTGTTAGAAAATCCGGACGCGACGAACTGCTCGAAACCGGATGGGCCCATCTGAAAAATATCTTTTTTCAGCAGCGGCAGAAACTGGGGCTGGCCATGTTTCTCTCCGATGGTTTTGCAAGAAGCCTGAAACTCCCGGTCGAGTGTGAAGAGACGGTCATCGTCTCCGGTCATTTTTACCTCAAACCCCTGCTGAAACTGGTGAGCGGCAATGGAAGATATTTTTTACTGGCCGTAAGCAAACATGAAGTAAAATTGTACCAGGGCTCCCGCTTTACACTCGCCGAATTGAATCCCGAGAAAATGCCCCGCGGCATGAATGAGGCCTTGCGTATCGATAAGCCGGAATCCGGATTTCAGTATCATTCCGCGGCTTCAGGTGGACCGGCGGGGAAAATGCCGGTCATCTATCACGGACAGGGATACGGATCGGGCAATGACCGGACCCAGGAAAAGAAAAATCTCCTTCGTTTTTTCCGCCGGATCGACAGGGCGCTGAATGACTGGATTACTTCAAAAAAAATCCCCCTGGTTTTGGCCGCGGTCGATTATCTGCATCCCCTTTATACTGAAGCCAACACATATCCATCGATGCTTAAAGAGGGTATCGATGGAAATCCGGCGCATATGCAGCGTCAGGAGTTGATGCAGCGGGCATGGGATATCGTCGGCCCTGTTTTCAGGCAAACGGAAGAGCTTCTTCTCGATGAATTCGACGAACTCAAGCATACGGAACGGACTTCTTACGACATCAGGGACATTCTAAGGGCTGCGTTTGAAGGAAGGGTGCAGCGGCTGGGAGTCGTGGACGGAATACACGAATGGGGTGTTGTCCAGCCCGATACGAATCACATTGAAATCCATGCACAACAACAGGCCGGAGACGTTGATCTCTATGATGAGGCGATGCTGCAGTCCCTCAGACAGAGTGCCGATGTGCTTTTACTGGATAAAGGGCGAATGCCGGATGGTGCCGGGGCCGTCGCCGTGTACCGTTACTGATACGGAAAAGGAGGTTTTTATGAAGGTACCGCTGCAATTATCGTTTCGCAATATCGGGGAAACCCGGGAAATGGAAGAGCTGGTGAGAAAACAGGCCGTGAAACTGGATAAATATCATAATCATATAACAAGCTGCCGTGTCGCCGTTGAAATGGATCAGAAACACGGAATGACAGCGAATCCTTACCGTGTGCGAATAGACATAACGATTCCTCCGGGTCATGAGATAGCGGTCGTGGAAAAACCGAAAAAGGGGGACTCCCGTGTCGATCCCGCGACCATGATTCGGCGCGCTTTCAAAGCGGCGCGAAAGCAGGTTCACTCGACAAAACTGAAACAGCGTGGAGAAGTGAAAACCCACCCTTATAATCGGGTACAGGGTATCGTGACGGTACTTTATCCGGATAAAGGATACGGCTTTATCAAAAATCTCGAAGGACAGGATATATATTTTCACAGAAACAGCGTCGTTCATAACGAATTCGGTCGGCTTTCGATAGGCACGGGTGTCAGATTTTCAAGCGAATTGGGCGAAGACGGTTTGCAGGCAACCAGTGTACATATCGAAGACAAGCCCGGGATTCACGGCGGCGGCCGGGGCGGGGGCCATCGGTACGTTGACTGAAGGGAACATGGCACCGCTAAATGGTGCGCCTTTGCCGTGTCGGCCGGTTCGTTTTGCCCGTCAGATCAGGACCTTCGATCGTTCTTCATTGGAGACCGGATAGTGATCCTCCGTTTCCAGAACCCCCGCTGCGGTATGTATAGTTTATTTGCGGTGACGAGCAGTTCGATCGCCTCTTCGATATCATCGGTATGCCATTCGGAAAGAAGGCCGTACCCATATGCAAAATCGAGGTTTTTCTGCACCACCTCATATGTTTTTATTCCCGCAAGCAACTGGCGCGCCTCGCGTAATGTATACCTCCGTTTATTTCTGTTGAAAAACGCAAGAATCAGCCGTTCTCCTTCATATTCCCGGACAACATCGCTGTGACAGACATCACAGCCTGAGCAGAGATCGTCAAGGGTATAATCCAAAAGCGACAAAAGGTATGCACGTCTGCAATGCGAGTCGTTTCTGGCATATGAAAGGATTCTCTCGAACCGTTTTTTTCGCACTTCATCCGTAATCGTGCCGGTAAAACGGATGTCTTCCTCTCCGTAGAGGAGGATCGCTTCCGCCGAACCTCCGTCCCTTCCCGCCCTTCCGGACTCCTGAAGGTAGGCTTCGACGGAAGGGGGAATATCGGCATGTATCACGGTACGGATATCGGGTTTATCCACCCCCATTCCGTAGGCAGATGTGGAACAGAGGATCCCGTTCTCCGAACGGAGAAACCACTCCTCCACATCCTTACGTTCTTCCCTGTTCAGGCCGGCATGATAGAAAAAGATGCCGTCTTCCGCCATTCGCTGTCTGAGCATACGGGCGGTCCGTTCCGCTCCTTTTCTGCTTCTCGTAAAAATGATGACCGGCCGGTTTTCGGTTTTGGCAAGCCGGGTAATCGCGTGGTTTCTGCTGAGAACAGGTATTACCCGGTAGGAAATATTCGGTCTGTCCGGATTAGCCATAACCGTGACCACCGGTGTATCGGAAAAGAGGATGGTTTTTATTTTTTGAATGACGGTCTCTGCGGCGGTCGCGGTAAACGCGGTGACGAGGGGATCGCGGAGATGTTTGATCAGGCGGGAGAGGTCGAGGTATGAAGGTCTGAAACTTTCCCCCCACTCGCTTACGCAGTGCGCTTCGTCGATCACGAGGTGTGATATGGCAAGACGGGACAGCTGCTTGATGATTTTCGATGAAAGGGCCGCCTCGGGGGTGGTCAGGATGATGGGGATCGAACCTTCCCCGGCCTTTTTAAAAATATCCGCTCGCTCGACCATCGATTGTTCTCCCGTTATCACCCCGGCGGGAATTCCCTTTTCACCCATACTTCGCTTCTGGTCGGCGATCAGCGAGAGGAGGGGCATGATGACAAGTGTCGGACCTTCGAGCAGGAGTGACGGCAGCTGGTAACAGAGAGATTTTCCTCCTCCGGTGGGCAGGATAACGATCTGGTGTACGCCTTCGAGAATATTGGCGATCGCACAGCGCTGATAGGGATACAGATAGGGAATGGAAAAACGTTCCCGCGCGCAGGAGACGACCGGGTCTTCTGTCTGGATGATTGCTTCTGTTTCCATAATCTTTTTCACGGCAATGGTTTTGAGGATTATATGCATCATGGGTAACATGTATTGTTTTGTCAAGAGAGGGACGGGTGGTCTACCGGGTTTATATATCATATAATTATTAGGGATATAAGGGAGTTTTGGTTATTTTAGTGGATTATTTGATTCTTTGAGTTAGAAGTCTGTTCGGCCCGGTATATTATGTGCATGATTATATTCTACTTGTCAGGCACAATTATTCTGACTGGTCCGTGAGGCGTGTAGATGCAGGAAGCGGGGTGTGGTTTATGGATGTGTTTTATAGCCTAAGTATCCAAATTGGTGAATAATGATTCGTATAGAGTGAAATTAATCTATTTCGTCTCGGTAGATGCTTAATTATCGTAAACAATTGTCGTAATTTCTTTCGAGTAGACTGCTGTAATCTCCTCTCCTCAACACTCCATCGCTTAAATATTTTCTCAAATTCTTCAAAGACTCTATTGCCATATCTCTCCACCATCGCTAAAAACAGTTCCAACAACCCTCTCAAAAACTGTGCGATACTATAACAATTCAAATCAGCATGCAGCAACTTGATCTTACGGTACACATCCTCGGGAAAATAAACATGTACATGTTCCCGGTTTTCTGCGGGATTATCTGAGACCGATTTATACCGACTCATCCTTTGCCTTCCCCATTTATGTTCCTTTATAATCAAAGGATCGACAAGGGACACAATCCGGACAATGACACCGGATAACGATCGGCTTGAACCGAATAATTTCAGATTGCGCAGTTTCTCCCTCATAATATCGGTAATGATTAAATGAAATTCATGAGGATCGGATGCTTTCATTCGTCCCTCCTTGAGTGATTATTTTCATACATTGTATAACGCTGAAAAAGTGCAAATTACTTTGATTTTATATAGAGGAGACATGAAAAGTTGACAAAATCTTAATATTGACACGGCTTTATATTCCAAGGGGGGAGTAAATTTATCTCACAAAACACACAATGAAAATAAAAAAATAATTTCTCTATGTGCTTTGTGAGAGAAATATTTATATACAAGTCCGTATCTGAGTAACCGTCAATTTCAACCCGTCAGGATTTTTCTTCGGTAATCAGCTTCGGATCGATACGATGAGGAAGGAGATTTCTTAGCTGT
>JAFGHO010000055.1 GCA_016930085.1 Spirochaetales bacterium | reverse complement strand
GCCCAGACAAATCCTCCCACAGATCCTCCAACGACACCGCCGCCGACGGCGCCTCCGGTTACTACCTATACGCTTACCGTGTATTACTACGACGGAAGCGGCAACAGTTGTTCCTACACCGAAAGAAACATCCAGGCGGGAAGCTGCGTCCCGATTTCGACCGCACCCGCGTTTGACTCACACGCCGTCCATATTACGTTTAAATACTGGAACCTGTCCGGGAATGCATATCTTCTCGATTCCGGACCGAATACCCAGGTTTGCGGTATACAGTCGAATGTGACGGTGAGTGCCGAATATTAGTTGCCGGATAATCATGTCTGTGAGGAAGCAGGAGTCCGAAAGGGAATCTGCTTCCTCTTTCCATATCAGGCGACGGTGGAAAAATATATTGAAATATGCGGGATATATGATATAATGTCTGCTGTTGCCTGAGTAAAAATTATCCGAAAAACAAGGGGGATATCACGATGAAAAAAAACATAATAACGGCGGTTTTTGTGTGCCTCGCCTTTCTTGTTTTGTTATCCGGTTGTGACGATATTGCATCGGGTATTCCGTATCCGGAAGAAGAACTCATCAACTCGAACATAAGAAACCTCTCTTTCCTGGATCAGAATGAGGAAACGGGCACGAGCAGGTTCGGCCCCGTAGAAGATTCGGGGACCACCTGTCCGCTTTACGGTTACGAGGCGTGTCTCGGCAGTTACGATAATGTCTGCCTTTCTCCCGAGACGGAAAACATCTGGCCGGGGGCGCTTATCGACGGACCGAGTATCCTTACAGGGGCATATAAACCGATTAATGTGAAGCGCCGTTCCCTGACGATATCCATTGACGGGGGTTCGAATGTCGGCGGAAGGAATATCACCGTCAATCCCGTATATCCGGGAGTACCCGAAGCCCTTGCCCAATTCGGGAAACCCGGACTTGCGCGAGTCATTCATAAAATGGAAAATGTGTACTCGGCGGATCAATTGACGATGCTGTTCCCCGTTCATCTCGTTTCCGAAGGGCGTTCCGGGTTGCCTCCGCTCGAGGAGGTATTCGATTTTGCAGGTAACGCAACAGCCACGAGGAAGCTGATCCAGTTCATATTTATCTATTATACCGCATCAATCGGGACAGTAAAGCACCCCGCGGATTTCTTCGACCCGTCGGTCACCTGGGAACAAATCGCCGGTGAAATATCGGGATCCGTGTCGCCGGTGTACGTATCATCGGTGTCATATGGGAAAATGGGGTTTATCTTTGTCGAGTCGGCCGAGGATAACGAGACACTCACCGCCGCACTGAATTTTACCATCGACGGGGCGTATGCCGCAGGGAATGAGGAGCGGTATAAAAACGTGATCGATGAAAGCACCATCTCGTGCCTTCTCATAGGGCAGCATAAAGAAGCGGACTTCACCGGGCTCGGGGGCTTCGACGATGTGCGTTCGATGGTTGCAGGTTTAAGGGATTATGAGGATATATCCTCATACGAACCCCTCATTTACCGGCTCAAGTACCTGAAAAACTACAATTTCGTACGGGTCGTGCTTTCCGCCGGGTATTGCAAACGTGAATGTGAAGACCTTCCCTACAAGCTGACGATCAGGTCCGTCCTCGACGGCGGCGTTCCCCTGATAAAAGAATGCGAGGTGAGGAGCGACAGTGAGATCATTCTCTCCACCGTTCCCGTATACCATTTATTGGACGGAGAACATCGGTTCATTTATTGGAAGGAACCGATGGGCCTGGCTGAGATCGAAAATTATGAAAACAACAATACGATCGCCAGAAGTTTCAGGGACAATTGCACGATCGACGCCCAATACTATTTCCAGGGCGGGCCGACTCCTTCTCCGACATCCGATCCCGGTTCAACGTCTTCTGCAACGTCTCCGCCGGTGACGAATCCACCGGTCACGAATCCGCCGGTCACGAATCCGCCGGTCACGAATCCGCCGGTTACGAATCCACCGGTCACGAATCCACCGGTCACGAATCCACCGGTCACGAATCCGCCGGTCACGAATCCGCCGGGCGGATATAGCCTGACGGTCACCTATTACGATTCAAGCGGGGAAAGCCACACGTACACGGAGCAAAACATATCGCCGGGAAGCTGTGTGTCCATTTCGACCGTGGCCGCGTTCGATTCGCATGCAGTTCATGTCGTTTTCAAAAACTGGAGTCTGTCCGGGAACGCGTATCTACTCGATTCCTCACCGGATACCCAGGTCTGCGGGATCCAGTCGAATGCGAGTGTGAGTGCCGAATATTAGAGGCCTCAGCCTTTATCAAACCCGGATCATTCAGGCTGATATACCCGTATCCAGTCGACATAGAGGTACTGGGGAAAGACGGTTGTCTCGTCCGGCGGTCCGGGCCAGAAGCCCCCGACGGCGAGGTTGAGGAGGATATAGAATGGCTGGTGAAACTCACTCGTTTCCTGTGCCGTTATCGATTGCGAAAAAACGGGCGTACCGTCGAACCGCATGGTAACCGAATCCTCTTCCCATACGCATTCGTAGTAATGCCAGTCATCGGCCAGCTTTTCATTGTGCTCGTGGTCGTCGCCATTCGTCTCGTGGCCGCCGTCGTCCCAGTGCATTGCGGAATGGACGATACGGTCATTGATCCCGTCCGTTCCGCCCCCGATCATTTCGAGAATATCGATTTCACCGCACGCCGGCCACCCGCCGCTTACCCCCATCATCCAGAGGGCGGGCCACATCCCCTGTCCGTACGGCATCTGCATCCGGGCGGCGATGATCCCGTACTTCCAAGAGTGTTTCCATTTTGTCACCATTCTTGCCGAGGTATAGCCGCCGTCGCCCCCCGACGTTTCGATGGCCTTTATGACAAGCACCCCGTCGTTGATCGAGGCGTTCCGGTCGCCGGTGCCGTTGTCGGTATACCGCTGCCATTCGCCGTTCCATGAAGGACTCCAGCCGGTCGCCTGTGTTTCGTAACTCCAGTTTGAAAGGTCGATATCGGGCCCGTCGAATTCGTCGCTCCAGGCGAGGGTGAATCCATCCGGTGCGCTCCATGTATCCTCGCTTGTACTCGGCGGCGGCGCCGTAAAGGGTTCCCTCACCCGCGGTTCCGAGGGGCAGCTTTGAAGGAAGAAAATAAGAAAAATCGGTATCATGCCGATAGAAATGTTTTTCATTGGGACCTCCTTCTTAAAATATAGTGCATGAAAGGATTAAATACAAAAAGAATGGCGGTATCTGATGCACGGCCAAAAGTGAAAAACGGAAGAATCGGCGGAAAAATCGAAGGATTATCGATTTATAAACGATTGTTCTACGTTAGTTTCATTTTTCAAGGAGGATGTATATGAATAAAGAGAATGGCATTATTATGGTGTGTATGGCAATCTGTATGGTCATGATGTCTGCGGGCTGCGAGGATCCGTTATACGATATCGACGGGCGGCAGGCCATGGATATGGAGACGGATATGGTCGGTGCTTCCGTATCCAATATCGGTTTGAAAGCGGAAGAACGCGGTGATGAACTGGTGATAAGCTGGAATGCGGCGGAGACGATCGTGTCGGCGGGAGTAAAATATACCGGGATTACCGGATCGAAAGTGTCGGTGGTCGTATCGCAACTGGAACCGAAAGGAATAATATGGGGTCCCCTTAACATGCATGAGTCTTTCAGCGGTACCGGCAGCAAATCATGGGGAAGCGGGTCCTGGCCGGCAATCTATTGCAATACCTGTATGAAAGTGGAGATTAAGGTCCAAGTATTTGCCTCGAGCATGTATGTTCCATATACGGGCAGGTGGTACAGCGCCGGTACGTATACGTACTATGAAACGATGATATATGACAGATTCTGTCATTGACTACCGCAATCCCCGGATGAAATCGCCCGCTGAGGGAATGCCCTTTTCATCGATAATCCGGATCGTCTGCGTCCCGATCACGGCGATATCGGCCTTGCCCGAAAGAAAATCCACGTCGGCCTTGTCTTTCACTCCGAAGCCCAGGGCAAGGGGGAGGTCCGTCGCGTTACGGCAACGGGCGAGGTAGGTTTCGAGCTGTCTGGAAAAAGAGGTGTCGAGGCCGGTCACGCCCTTTCTCGCGACACAGTAGACAAAGCCGCTCGCGCGGGATGCGATCAGTTTCATCCTCTCGTCGGTTGTCGTGGGTGAAAAGATGAATATGGGATCGAGTCCGTACCGGTTCATGGCCTCGAGATATCCGGTCCCTTCTTCGAGGGGGAGGTCGGGGACGATCGCCCCCCTGATATTTCCCTTTGCCATGGCGCCGGTAAAGGCTTCGACTCCGTGTTTGAAGAGGATATTGTAGTAGCTCATGAAAAGGAAGGGAATACCGAAATCCACGGCGACACGCTTTCCAAACTCCAGGCATTGTTCGACCGAGATGTTTCCGGCAAGCGAGACCTGGTTCGCGTGGAGGATGACCGGGCCGTCGGCGATGGGTTCGGAAAAGGGAATCTGGAGTTCCATGAGATCGACCCCGGCTTCCACCATGGTTTTGACGATACGATACGACTCCTCCAATGTCGGGTATCCGATCACGATATGTGTCATGAGAAGGATCTTCTTTTCATTCAGTTTGTTTTTGATATAATTTTCAAGCATTGTATTCCTCCGCTTTTGCCTTGATAAAGGACTTCCATGCGGGGTCGCCGAAGGCGTCCGCTATGGTGAAAATATCCTTGTCGCCCCTGCCGGATTGATTGATGACGATGATCTCATCATGCCCCATGTTCGGGGCTTCCCTGAACGCACCGGCGAACGCATGGGCCGACTCGAGTGCCGGGATGAGTCCTTCCATGCGGGTCGTCATGGAAAGGGCTTCCACCACCTCCTTGTCGGTTGCCGTTTCGAACCGCACCCTTCCTTTATCTTTCAGATCGGCGAGAATGGGAGAAACCCCCACGTAATCGAGCCCCGCGGCGACGCTGTGGGTCTCGAGCATCTGTCCGTCCGGGTTCTGGAGAAAATAGGTCCGGTATCCCTGCGCGATTCCGACACTCGCGTCACCGGAAACAAGCCGTGATGCGTGACGGTGGCTTTCAAGGCCCAGCCCGCCGGCTTCCACACCCACCAGTTCGACCGGATCGTCGAAGAATCCACTGAATATTCCCATGGCATTCGAACCGCCTCCCACGCACGCAAAGACGCGGTCCGGAAGCCCTCCCTCCCGTTCGAGCATCTGCTTCCTCGTCTCCTTCCCGATAATGGATTGGAAATAACTTACCATTTCGGGAAAGGGGTGGGGACCGCAGGCGGTGCCCAGGACATAGTGGGTCGTGTCCATGTTCGAGACCCAGTCACGGAGGGCTTCATTGATCGCGTCCTTGAGAATCCGCGTTCCCTCGGTTACGGGCACGACCGTGGCGCCGAGGCGTTCCATCCAGAAAACATTCGGCCGCTGCCGGTGCACATCGACTTCGCCCATATAGATGGTGCAGTCGAATCCGAACTTTGCGGCCATTGTCGCGGTGGCAACCCCGTGCTGGCCGGCACCGGTTTCCGCGATCACGCGTGTTTTCCCCATCCGTTTGACCAAAAGCCCCTGACCCATGACATTATTTGCCTTGTGCGCGCCGGTGTGATTCAAATCCTCACGTTTTATATAGATTTTAGCCCCTTTGAAATGCCTTGTAAGATTTTCGGCATAAGTGAGGGGGGTTGGTCTGCACGAGTAGGTGGACATGAGGTCGGTGTATTCCTTCCAGAAAGCCGGATCGTCCTTTGCCCGATGAAACTCGGTGATGAGTTGTTCCATCGTCGACATGAGAATTTCGGGGATGAAGAGGCCCCCGTAATCGCCGTAATAACCACGTTTATTCATTGTCAAAACCTCCGATTTTTTGTGTAAAAATGAATCTGTCCGTCAGGCAGGAAAGCTCGGAATAAATGGCGTTTTCCATCAGGGGAAAATGAAGATACCGGCGTACGAGGAGAATGGGGGTTTTGGGATCGATTTTGAATAAGGCCGATTTTTCGACATCGGCATATCTGATGGTAAAACTCTGTTTCCCGTGCGTGGGCCGCATCCGGTATTGTTCCAGGATCACCCGGGAGAGTGAGGTCTGCGAGAAATCATACGCATCGATATCGGGAAAGATATCGGGGGCAAGGTAGATGTCCTCGATGAGAAAAGCCTCCTCGCCGACGGCGCTGAGACGGGAAAAAAAATAAGCCCTCCTGCCTGAAAAGGGATTGTCCGGATGACTATCGACACGGACAAGTCCGATTTGTTTCACATTCATTCTGTTCAGCGTTATATCCTTTTTCTCGAACGCCGACATGGTCCCCCCGAGGGAAAAAAGATCGATTTCTTCCTCCATGCCGACAACGAAGGTGCCCGATCCCCGCTTTCTTCTCAATATCCGCTGCCGTACGAGAAGTTCGGTGGCCTGACGGACGGTCGGCCTGCCCAGGCCGTATGTTGAGGAGAGTTCCTGCTCCGAGGGTATTTTCGATTCGGACGGATAATCGCCGGTTCGTATTTTATCAAGGATGATCTGTGCGAGTTGATAGTACAGCGGAACCGGTGATTGCGTATTTAGGTTCATGAGGATTAGTATACATGAGAATTGTAAAGTTGTCAAGACAACATTACAAATAATGTACCTTATTTTATAAAAAGAGAGGGTCCATTATAAATGAATGAACACTCTCTTCATGTTTATGAGTATGACTCACTCCCCTCTCACTCACAGAACGACCGGTCTATCAGCTATTTTTCCGGATGTTTGATATTCTTTTCGAGAAAATCAAGTGTCTGGTTCCATGCCTTCTGGGCCGTACCCCCGTTATTATAGGTCTCACTCGAGACAAACGCGTGACCCACGCCGGGATAGATGGTAATCGTATGACTCACGCCCTTTTGTTCGAGTGCGGCTTCAAAGGCTTTTACCTGGTTTACCGGGATATTGCCGTCATTTTCACCAAAAATACCCAAAACCGGCCCCGCTTGATCGATGTTACCCAGATGCGCGGGATCCGTGATAGGTCCCGAGCCGTAGAAAATAACGACGGCCGCGAGTGAAGGATTTCTCGTTCCCATATACATCGACTGTGTACCGCCGAAACAGAATCCGAGTGAAGCGATCCTTGAAGCGTCGACATTCTCGAGGGATGTGAGGTACGAAAGGGCCGCGTCCAAATCTTTCCGTATCTGTTGCTGCGGCGTATTCCGTACGAGATTCAACGCTTCATTCGCGGTTTTACCCACCTTTCCGCGATAGGCATCCGCCGCCAGCACGACATATCCTTCCGAACTCAGTATGTCGGCGAGTTTTTGAATGTCCCTGTTGAGTCCCCACCATTCATGGATCATAAGCACACCGGGAAACGGACCTTTACCCGGAGGTGTTGCCAGATACCCTTTTAGTGACACATTATTGCCGCCGCTGAACTCGACATTCGTTTCCGCCGGGTCTTTCGGATCGGCGGCATATAAAAACACCGTGCTTACAATAAAAGCAATACAAATTAATAATAACCTCTTTATTTTCATACGATCCTCCTCATGAAAAAGATGTTATAAAAAAATACGTTCTAGAAGGATGTTTGATGATAGTTTTGATCGCCATTTATTTGATTAAATTCCTTCTCGCACTGTTAAGCGGATTCAGGTTTATATATATTAATATGATTAGGATACCGGTAAAAGTATAAATTCCATAAATTATGGTTGACATGGTAAAAACAGCGTATTAGTATACTATCCTATGAGTGAATCAGGCAGTCATGGAAAGCATTCGACCTTTGTAACGGTCGTCGCATGGGTATTTATCGTCATTTTTTCTTTTTTGACGTTAACCGCGTTGTTGTTGAATATTATGGTGTTTTCCTTCATGGAAGATATGAAAAAACTCGATGTTGGAAATAAAACCGTACAGAAGGAACCCGAACCGGACGGATTACAGTTTTTCAGAAATAATTTCAATTCCCTTTTTATTACAGGGCCGCCTTTTTTTGTCGTTTCGGTGATCATGCTTCTTTCCGCAATCGGGCTGCTGAACAGGCTCAATATCGCTCGAATTCTTTTTATGTCCATGTTGATCATGATCATAACGGCGATTTTATTCCTCTTCATGTACAAGCTTCTCTTTTCCTTTGGCGTTTCATCGGTTTCACAGGGCAGTCCCCAAACACTTTATTCCAATTTCAGCGGCTGGCTCCAATCGATGACGGTCCTCATCAATGTATTTACCGTTATCATACCGACCGGTATAATGGTCGTTTTTGTTTTTATTATAAAAAATCTTTTATCGAAAGACGTTATCCTGGAGTTTCATCCTTTTCTCCGTGAAAAAGAAACAGGGGGGGGAGAGATCACCCGGGTTATGTAACATTCATGGACATACTTCAAATCGATTCAAAGACAATCAAGATCGAAAAGAATAGTCTCGCATTTCATCTCCACTACCACTTTTCATGGGATAATATTATACGTCATCCCGAAAGTATTGCGCTTGACAATAACCGGGTGAACGCCTTTTTCCCGACCTCGGTGATCAAGGATACCATCACGGAACATGAAAAGGGATTTTCCGTCACGCGATTATGGCATATCGTTCCTGCGGGGAGTATTTCTCTTTTTTTCGCGCTGGATCTGCTTCATGGTATCGATGTCCCTTATTTCTTTCCGTGCCTGAGTGAAGGAGAAAGGGTACCCTCAAAAAAAATAATGGTAATGGGTGAACGGCTTTCATATCCGTCTTCCGTCTTTCTTTTCCCGGAAAAAACCGCGGTCCTCATCGCGGGGAGTTATCCGGAGAAAGAAGACGAGCAGGGGAGTATCGGATTGGAGATTGTGACAACGGATTCGGGAAGGAAACTGAGGACGGAAATCTGTTTTCCTCCCCGTGAAATGCTGCCGAAATCGATTCTTTCCCGGAATGGATATATTCAGGGAGAAGAAAACAATCACTTCGCTTCCGAAGGTAACCTGAAAAAGGAAATCACTTTTCACGTTCTCATCGAACAGGGAGGGAAAATATATCCCACGGCCGTCTTGCATGCGCAAAAATATTACCGGGGGCGGCAGTCTCAGCAAAGCCAGAAGCCCTCCTTAAGCGGACGCGAGGCGATAAAGATCATAAAAGACGGAATCATCCGATGTTTGGAAACGCTTCTCGTCGATTCCCGTGGTGTTTTCGGGCCCCTTTTATCATCCGGAAGCCGGCTCGTTTCACTTCCTGCCGCCGCGAACCTGGCCTTACTGGTGCAGCAATTATATGATAATGATCTCTCAATGCATGAAAAATCACTCCGTCTGGCGGATTTCGTCCTTAAAGGCCAGTATCCGAACGGTATGTTCTTCGAGTACTATCATTGTGACAGGAAACGATGGGAAACCGATTCAACGCTGAATGAAAAAACGAAAAAGCTGTCCCGCAGCTATCTCCTCCCGCCGGTGACACAGCTGTTCCGGTCCGCCCGAATCGCGGAAAGCCTGCTTTCCTTTTCCGCCTTGCTCGGGAAGAAGGGTTTTCCCTGTGAAAAGTATTTTATGGCGGCGCACAAATTCCTTGAACTCTTCTTTGATCAAAAAGGCAAGCTTATCGATATTAACGCCGACGTCGTTATGGATTCACTCGAAGCAAAAGCACATTCGCTGTCGTGCCTGGAGTTGATCTTTCCTTTGACCTGTTTGTATAAACTGTCTGATAAGGATAAATACAGAAAAGCGGTAAGGAAAATAAAAGATGATTTCTTTATCGATGCTTTTCCATACAATAAAATGCTTTCCATGAAAGAGGGGGCGCCGCCGGATTACGACACCTCATTGCTTCTCCTCAAAGCCGCGGTCATACTTGAAGAAATCGGATTTCCCCCGCGTAATCTGGAAGCGCATATTCATGCGATTCTCCCATGGATTTATTATAACAAATCGGAAGGCTCGTGCGGCAATGACGGTATGCGCGGTATCATCGACTCGTTCACGAATTGCAGAATCGTTTTCAGGGGATTCGAGTTGTCCTACTATCTTTTAAAGGTTATGGGATTAATCGACAAAAAATCGCTTGCCAAACTTCTTTCCGGGCTTGTCGATGAACTCATCGATTTTTCAAGGGATATACCGATAGGAACTCCGTGGTTTCTGCATGCCTTATGGTCTCCGGAGGGGGACGGCGACAAGGTTTCTCGTGGAGATACGGGTGAATTCGATACCGGGATTTTTGTCAGTGAGGCGCATTATCTCTTGAAAATCGTGAGTGAATTTTCTGATTTCCTGAAATAACCGGTGGCTTCATATCATGGAGGGCGGAATTCCAGCCGCAGGGATATACCGGGAAAAATATGTCCGTTCCGGCCCGGTATTAATAATGAAAAGGCGATGAAAGTTTTTTACATACAACTTAAAAAGGACGAACGATCCGCCCTCGGAAACCTTGTCCGCGAATACCTGTCGATGACAAAAGAAAAAGCGGAAGAACTCATACGTATCGGCGCGGTATGGGATACCCGTACGAAAAGGCGGCTGAAAGACACGGATGCGGTCGTCACCTCAGACCGCCTTATCCGCATCAACATGCCCGTCCGGGCAGTCGTTCCGTATCCCTTTGACTCAAGAGATATTGTCGTTGAGGAAGACGAGTTTCTCGTCGTTTACAAAAAGCCGGGGTTCCCGACGATTCCGGCCCCGTATGCCGATGTCGCTTCTCTTTCGTGGGGACTTGAACGCTATTTACGTTCGGTGACAAAAACGGGCAAAGCATTCCCGGTCAACAGACTCGATACACCGGCATCGGGGTTGCTCTTCTTTGCAAAAAACGCCCGTATGCAGGTTGTCTTGAACGGAATGTTCAAGGAGCGAACGATCAAGAAATATTATCTTGTAAAAACAAAATTTTTCCGCTCGGTAAAAAGGTCATACACCATCACCGATACCCTTGCGTGGAAAGGAAAAGAACAGCCGGCCGTCACGCGCATATGGTTGATGCACGCCTCCGATGATGCCTGCTGTTTTCTGGTCAGGCCGGAAACGGGAAGGACACATCAGATACGGAGGCATTTTCAACAGTACCTTGTCCCTATCTGCGGCGATACCCGCTACGGGAATGACCGCGGGGAGAAACGGCTTGCACTTCTCTGCTTTGCCTATATTTTCCGGCATCCTGTCACGGGAAAAAAGGTAAAAGTGAGTCATCTGCCGGACGGGATCATGGCGCCGGATGATATATTCTGAAGGTTCCGCTTACCATGAGAAGACCGAGCATATAGCAAAGCCCTTCGTAGTAACGGGCGTCACCCGACGGCACCGGCAGGCACCATAATTTTTTCACGAAGCCCTTCCGTTTTTCATTTGTTGCAGCCAGCGCCGCAACCGCGTTCATCGCGATGAGGCCGGAGTTGTGATTGTCGCAGAGACATTTCCCGTCCAGGGTGTATTGATCCCCGTAGGTGTCAAGGCCCTCGTTGAA
Source organism: Spirochaetales bacterium (assembly GCA_016930085.1). Lineage (NCBI taxonomy): Bacteria > Pseudomonadati > Spirochaetota > Spirochaetia > Spirochaetales > Spirochaetales bacterium. The sequence goes on along the minus strand of JAFGHO010000055.1, from coordinate 21,781 downwards.
AAAGAAATCGAGCAACCGGTTACTCTGTATGATCGCCCATCGGTCCGCTTCAAACCACGCGTAATCCAGGGCAACATTCATCGCGACCCTCCACGCGTCGTAGCGGAAATCGGCCTGACCGCCGCCGAAATGATTTGTCGGTGTTCCGTCAAAAAGGGCGTAATCCGGGGCGAGTCCGGTCACGGGATGAACGGCTTTTTTCAGGAATTTCCTGCCGGCCTTCGCCGCTTCGAACCAGAATCCGTTATCCCGTTCCGCCCATCGGGCCCATAATTCATAGAAATGGGGAAGGTGGTATGACGGGTCGGTAAAAGTATACGGGGGTTTGTCTTCATTTATTTCGGGATGGAAGGGAGAAAATACAATCTGATGATGAAGTTCGTGAAACATATTGGTGATGGTTCCGTCGTTCCCGTGCTCGTCTTTTTTATGAAGCATCGTATCGAGGACGGTTTGTGCTTCGGAAGCATAGTCGAATATACCGCTTCCGTTTCCCCATCGGGCCGATGCGAAAAACAATGCCATCACAATCCATTCCTCCCCGTCGGATGCGGAATTGGGATCGATAATCGTTCCGTTCGTTTTACACTGCCAGGCGAAATAGTTTTTACGGGGGCCGTCTTTATGCTGCATGTAATCTTTCGTCCATTTCCAGAGTCTGTCGAACTCGTCCTTTTTGTCCAGCTGGACGGCGATCATCAACCCGTACGACATCCCTTCGCTTCGTACATCGTTATGATAAATATCCTTTATATAGGCGGTATCGGGGGCGGCCTGAAAATAGAAGCGTTCTGTCCGCTCATTGCCGTAAAACAGCCTGTTCCATGCATCCGCGATTTTACGATGGACGAGATCGTCGGGAACGGCAAGCAGGTCATGGAAAAGATTCCGGTACTTCCCCGTGTCGAACGACCCCCGCCCGTCGCGGGTCTTACGTCGTGTGATATGAAAGGTATTGTGCATAAGCATCAATATAATAAAAAAGAAGAAATAAGACAAAGCCTTTCCGATCGATTATGTGTGCGAAAAGGTGTTTTTTTATTCTTTCCCGGATTGAATACCCGATAATGAGGTTATGTATCCGTGAACAATAGAATCGGTCTTATTTCGGTTCCCTGAAAAACTGTATATTATCGAGATACACTTCTCCCTGCCCGCTCATATACAGGAGACAGTCGTCTGACCCGTGCCGCCCCTGTTCCCAGGCGATTACCCGGGGAGAACTCCATTCTTCGGAAGCATCGGGATCGATCCGGCCGCCCGGGTAACTGAAATACGCGGAACTGAAGTTACCGTGTCTCCTGATACGGAATATGAGGATGTATATTTTTCCTCCTTCCGGATGAAACGTCAGTTCGGAGATACCCTGATTATAAACCTCCGCGGTCCGCGCGGCGGGCAAATAAGAGCCTTTTCCGCTTCGTGTAATGTCCGGGGCGAAGGCTTCAAAAACGCGCGGCAGCCGGGTCGAGATGAACTGCCTGAAATAAAAATGAAGATTGCGCAATTCGATCCTCGCGTACCCGTCGAGATAGAGATAGCAGGTCGGCTGATCTGTCGGCGGATCTGTCCATGCGACCGTACGGGATTCACTCCACGATCTTGACGCATTGAAACGGCCGGCGGGACATTGAAAATAGGCTGCGTTCATCGCGTTGTAATCGACGCGTAATTCGAAGGTCGCCTTGTATTCACGACCGCCTTCGAGAATGAAGTCGAGCCGGTTGATTCCGGAAGCCGATTGCACGTACGCCGTTGCCGCAGCCGGATCATAGGAGGTCCCGACGGATTCCGATATGAAGGGAACAAATTCCACCCAGCCGTCCCGGACAAAATTCGCTTTGATGATGGCATTGCCGTTAGTAAGCGTCACCGTTGTATCGGCGGAATTTCCGTTCGCGAAAGAAGCCTCGGACGATCCCTCCGGCGTCCAGTTATAAAACTGATATCCCTCCCCGGGGACGGCGAGGATCCGCTGCGCGATACCGTGCACCACCTCCGCTGGTATCGGGTCGGGGAGAGAGATCGTCCCGCCGTCGGAACTGAGGGCGATAAGCTGATAGACCGGTCTTCCGGGACCCACTTCCACGGATCCGGTTACGGCGTTCCCGGGTATTTTATCCGAGACATTCACGGAAATCGTGACAATAGCATCCGACTGTGGGGCGGTCCATGTCACCGTCGACCCCCCTTCATTGCCCAATACGCCCGCCGAACATTCCCAGTCGTAGGAAAGGGTATCGCCTTCCGGATCCTCAGCACGTGCCGTGACGGTGATGGTTTCCCCGAAAAGCGGGTTTTTTTTTGAAAGAACGATTTCCTTGATCACCGGGGGCTTGTTTGCGTCGAGGTTCAATTCATTACATCCAGAGACCGCAATTGCAATGATAATTGGCAGATATCGTGATATTTTTTTCATGGTGATTCTCCGTTTTCGGTTTATTAAAAACACAGCATACCATACAATGAGATCACTCGCAACAATTTTCTCTTTCGATCGATATTCCTTGATTGCAGGCTGAAAATACGATATAATCGTACTATTAATAACATTACGGGGAGGAAATATAATGAAAATAAAAAATAAATTGTCTCTTTTTTTCATCCTTTTTTTCGTTATCATGGGGACTTCGTTTTCATTTTGCGCCGAATGCGGCGATGCGGACGACAATGAACGGGTCGATATCGTCGATGCTCTGCATATTGCCCGCTACTATGTGGGTCTGGAGGAAGAACTTGCCGCCCCCGATGCGGCGGACGTCAACAATGACGACACGATAGACATACGCGACGCCCTCCTCGTCGCCCAGTACTATGTCGGCTCGATCGATAAACTTCAGTGCGGTGATGAGCCCGCACCGACCGCCCTGCCGAGTGAAGTCTGGGTGGCGCGGCCTTCGGGGATACAATGTGAGGTGACCTATTATGAAAACGCCATGGAAGCGCGTGATCATCTCGAAAGCGCGGGAATAACGGTACTCAATATGCGGGTCGCCACTTATCCCGTCATCACCCTCTGCGGAGTCCCGACCGGGACCGTCTACGAGGCGCTGATCCGTACGGAAGATCTGGAAAAAGCCGAAGCTTTGGGATGGGGATAGGTGGCGGTTTCGGACCTTCCCCGCTTCATGAGTTTCTTCTTCCCCTTGCAGACTGTCCCGAAGAGAAGCTTCGTCTCGATGCGGTCCGTGCGCTGAGTACCTGGGGGCTTCTCTATGCTGTCGAATCCCTCTCCAAAATAACCGGACAGCTTGTCGTGAATCCCTTCCTCAAGGCGGCGGCCGGAGACGCTATCAGGAGAGTCCGTTCGCGTTGCGCGCCCGGTGCGTAAGCCGGATGGCTTTCCATCCGGGAAGATAAAACGCACGATGGGTCGCTCAGTATTTCGGAAGGGATGGAGGAGGAAGGCTCGTTGAGTCTGCGGAAGCGGGAAGATGAGTAAAGAAGCATTTTATAATGCTTTTGGAAGTGCGGAAAAAGAGTCGGTAATGTATTTATTAGAGTCGAAGTATCCAAAATGGCGAATAATGATTCGTATAGAGAGAAATAAATCTATTTCGCCGAGGTAAATGTTGGATTATTTTATACAATTGTCGTAAATTCCTTTGAAGGGACTGTTGTAATTTCCTCTCCTTACTACTCCATTGCCTAAATCTTTTCTCAAATTCTTTAATAACTTCATTACCATACCTCTCTACCATCGTCAAAAACAACTCCAACAACCACCTTAAAAGCTGCGCGATACTGTAACAATTCAAATCCGCATGCAGCAACTTGATCTGTCGATACATAACCTCAGGGAAATACACATGCGTATGTTCCCGGCTTTCATCGGGATTGTCTGAAACCGCTCGATACCGGCTCATTCGCTGCCTTCCCCATTTATGTTCTTTTATGACCAAAGGATCGATGCAGGACAATATACCGATAATGACACCGGATAACGAACGTCTCGAACCGAACAATGTCAGGCTGCGCAGCTTCTCTTTCATTATATCCGTCATTACAAAATGGAATTCATGCGGACAGGATTTTGTCATATGACACTCCTTGAGTATTTGTTTTTATATATTATATAACGCTCGAAAAGTACATATTGCTTTTATTTTTCCTGAATCTGATAATAAAAAACCCGACAGGCGCTAAACACATTGCCTCAAGAATGTAAGATTCAATTTGTCCCATTCATTTTTTTTCCCTTTCGGCGTTTCGATACATTTTCCCGTCGCGATAAACCGGGCATCGTTCATGATACGGACAAACGTTTCCGGGCCGATCTTCCCTTTGCCGATATGGGTATGGCGGTCGCGGCGTGCCCCGCATTCGAAGAGGCAGTCATTAAGGTGTATAAATTTAAGCAGGGAAAGACCGATTGTATCATCGAAAGCACGCATGGTACGCTCATATGCTTCTTCCGATACGAGATCGTATCCGGAGGCGAAGACGTGACAGGTATCGAAGCAGACGCCGTACCGCGATCGGTAGCGGGCGGCCCCGATTATGTCCCTGAGGTGTTCGAAGCGGTAGCCGATACTGTGTGCGTGACCGGCCGTTGTTTCAAGGAGGATGGATGTTTTTTCATTACCGGAAGTTTCGATCGCGTCATCGAGGGTGGAAGCGATTTCCCTAATTCCCGTTTTTTCGTCCGAATTCCCGGTACTGCCGGGATGTATGACGAGAAAGGGGATGCCGAGTTCCTGTGTATTTCGCAATTCCATGGAAAGGAGGTCGCGTGATGCGGTCCGCACCTCGTTTTTTGCGGAAACGGGGTTGATGAGATAACTCGCGTGACTAGCGAGAATGAGGCCTGTCTTTCGCTGTTTCTCCCTGAAACGGCGGACAACCTCGACGGGGATCGGCGCGGCCGACCACTGCCGGGGATTATGGGTGAAAAGCTGGAGAACCGGACACCCGAGGGAGCGTGCGCGGTCGATTGCGATATCGACACCGCCGCCGATCGAAAGGTGCGCGCCGACAAGCGGGGTAGTATTCATTATCGATAATATACGGCCCGCCGGCTTTTTTGAAAAGCCCCGAACATCTTTGTTTGATAAAACCACGATTTTTTCCGAAAAGATAATTATAACAACCGTGGAAAAGGAGAGAAAAATGGCAAAGGAAAAAACGACATCACCGCAGAAAAAGGAGACCAAAACAGCCGGCCGGAGTGGTACGGGGAATCTTTTCGGCTGGTTAAAAAATTGTATTATAAACGTACGGCAATGGCCGCGGAAGAAAAAACGTACGGCGATTATCACCGCTATCGTGGTGATTCTGCTCCTGTTTCTGTTGAGCTTTATAAGCCGGCAGCAGCTTTGGGTGACGATCGAACCCGGCGTTCGCGGCATCATTTACAACAGGTTCGGGGGAGGCATATCGGACAGGATTCTCGGTGAAGGAACCCATTTTATCTTTCCAGGGTTCCAGGTATGCTACAGGGCACGGGTGGCCCGTCAATCCGCTGAAATCGAACGAGTGACCGCCGATTCCATCGAATTTCAGGATGTCGCCCTCTGGCTGAATGTCGAGTTTCAACTCGAAGAGGAACACCTGCCCCTTCTTTTCCGGGAATACGGGGCGAAAAGCAGCAGGGAAATCGTTCTCGATGTCATCACGCCGGCGGTCAACGAGGTGACAAAGGTGATCATCGTCAATTATCCGATCGGCGACGTGCTGCTTCACCAGCCCGATATCAAGGCGGAGATAACCCGGAGACTCGGGGAGGTACTCCGGCAATATTATATTTCGGTGATCGACATCGATGTCGTCAATATCCGCCTGTCACCGGATTACCGCGAGATCGTCGCCGAAACCGAGTATGCCGTGTACAAGGACAAACAAAAGACGCTGGAACTCGAGACGGAAAAAAAGGAATCCGAACGGCGTATTCTGGAGGCCGAGACACTAAAAAGGGAAAAGGTCCTCGAGGCGGAAGGGATAGCCGAGTATAATCGCATTCTGGGCAGACAGTCGATCACCCCGCAGCTGCTCGAATACAGAAAACTGGAAAACAGATCGGCCGCGATCAAAAAATGGGACGGCAAGCTTCCCGGGCAGCTCGGCAATGTCAGCGAATGGCCTTTTTAGCCCGGAATCCGCTTGCATTGCGCTTGCCGTATGAATACGGCGGGCATATATATGTATCACGTCGAATATAGGAAAAGTGCTAAAATCCCGTGTAAGGATTTCAATCCATGTATAATATTTACATATTTGACGTTGCTATAAAAGCTTGCTGCCTGTGAGAAATCCGGATTCACTTGCTATTGATGCCCGATTTCTGTATACTGCACTATCCACCTTTTCTCTGCGGGCGGATGCCGCTTATAACGGCACAACCAAAGTAACATGAAGCTACGGAGCAAGCTTTTCTATAGTATCTTCATCGTTCTCTTTCTCCAGATTATCCTGATTGCCGGTTTCAGCCTTTTTACCTTTTACCGGCAGGCCCGCAATGCTTCCCGCGCGGATCTTCTTTCATCCTTTCGTGACGCCCGCCTTTCACTCGAAATGCTTAAAAACAGACTGATGAACAATATTCATTTTCTCAGGTTTTATTTCACGGACAGAATGGTGAGTGCGGGCACACCGGATTTATTGAATAAAAGCATGTATGAATATTTCACGTCAATCCAGGCGGACTGGATCTTTATGCTCGATAAAAACAACCGTTTTGTCGTCGATGTGAGGAAACATGCAGAAAGGGTTTCGGCGATCGTCCATCAGATAGATCATTTTCATTTCCGGTATCCGAGAAACGAATTTCTCGTGTCGAGGGATCTTCAGGGTTCTATATCGCTCTTTCTGATTACCGGTACCGCGTTGTATCGGGAAGACGGGACATTGTTTCGTGTCTATATTATCAACAGAATCGATAAAAAACTGATCGATTCATTGAACAAGGAAACGGGAATCAATGTCGGATTTTTTATCGGGACGGAGTATATATGCTCCGATCTCACGCATTTTCCTCTTCCGGAAACAGGGTACGGTGAAATGATGACCCTCGCCGTTTCCTCGGTACCGTATCTGGTCTTCGGCCGGACGATATCCGTCGATATTCCCCGGGGCCTTTCCCTCGTCGTTTTGAAATCGACACTCGGCGATCGTATTTCCCTGTTGAGAATCGTCTATGTCTTTGTCGTCACCTTTCTCATCACGCTGGTGGTATCGTTTCTCATTGTTGCCTGGATGACCGGCGTCCTTCTTTCGCCGCTGTACCGGCTGCGTCAATGGCTCGAAACATACATGAAGGACGACAGGATCGAACCGCTTGCCATCCATACCGGAGACGAGATCGGTTTCATTACGAATACATTTCATACAATGGTAAGCAAACTCATCAAAGAGGAACAGATTATAAAGGAACAGCTTACTCAAATATCCTTTCTCCACCGCTATACCGACACCATCGTTAAAAATCTCCAGGCGGGCATTATCGTCTGTAATAAAAGTGAGGAGATCGAGTATGTGAATCCTTATTTTTGCGCACTCGTCAATCGGGCGCAGGAATCCGTCCTGCACGGGAATGTAAACGATGTGATCGCTGCGCATTTTACCCGTCAGGAAGGAGATTCACGTCTCGCCAACACGGGGATAATGATACCGGGTGTGGCAAGCACATTGCAGTATGTGCAGGCAAACGGCGAAGTGCTCCGGTTCATGGCGCGTATCGTCCCCATTACCAGACCCGATGAAGACGCGAAAATCCTCGTGGTTCTCGAGGACGTCACCAAAACGGAGCGATTGTGGCACAAAATACTCGTCGCGGAAAAGATCGCCTCGCTCGGGTTTCTATCCGCGGGAATGGCGCATGAAATAAACAATCCCCTCGGTTCGATCCTCTCCCACGTCAATTACCTCACCGAGGTCGAAGACGATCCTGAGAAACTCGATTCCCTCAAATGGATCGAGACCGAAACGAAGCGGATCGCTGCGATTATCGGGCGGGTTTTGTCTTTCGCCCGTTCCGATAATAAAAGCGATTCGACCGATGTCAACCGGGTCATTTCCGAAACGGCGGCATTGATGAAAATAGATTTTGAACAAAAACGTGTTCGCATCGACACGCATCTGGAGACCGGATGCCCCGATGTGCGGATCAACACGAACGAATTCAGGCAGGCTGTGATAAATCTTTTTCTAAACGCAGAACAGGCGATAGACGGCGACGGGCGCATTTCGATAGAAACAGTAAAGCGCAACGGTCATGTGCGTATCATCCTCTCGGATAACGGGTGCGGAATCGGGGAGAACGAGCTTCCGCACGTCTTCGACCCCTTTTTTACGACGAATCGGGGTCGGGGTGGTACCGGCCTCGGCCTTTCCATTACGTATAACATCATACGAAGGGCCGGCGGGGATATCTCGATCGAGAGCGTTGTCGGGAAAGGGACAACGGTCGTCATGACGCTTCCCTGCGAAGGAGGAAACCGATGAATATTTTGATCGTCGACGATGAAAAAGGACTCAGAAAGGGTCTCGGCAAGATGCTTTCACTCAAAGGCCACCGGGTATTCGAAGCTGAAGACCGCGAAACGGCGAAACGCATCATGTCCTCGCATAACGTGGAAATCATGCTTCTCGATCTGAAACTCGGAATAGAAGACGGTTACGGATTTTTGAAACAGGTAAAGGAGGAAGAAGCGCTCCTCTCCGTTGTCATTATTACCGGATACGGAAATATCGAAAGCGCGATCCGGTGCATGAAGGCGGGCGCGATTAATTACATTACGAAACCCATTGATCAGAACCTCCTTTTTTCGATTATCGAAAAGGAGCAGGAGGCACTTGCCATTCGGAAGGAAAATATCGGGTTCAGGCGTTCCCTGAAAGAACTTTCGGAGGTCGAAATCGTTCCGAGTCGGAATTTGTCCATGGCCAATATCGAACGGATTATCGGAAAGGTAAAGGATTCCGATGCGACAATCCTTATCCAGGGCGAAACAGGATCGGGCAAGGAAATTATCGCGCGAAAAATACATTTTACGGGAAAGTTCTCCGGCCGGCCCTTTATCGGTGTCAATTGCGCTTCATTGAACGACAACCTGCTCGAAAGCGAACTTTTCGGCCATGAGAAAGGGGCGTTTACCGGCGCATCGGAACGAAAACTCGGGCGGTTCGAGATAGCGGGGGAGGGAACGCTTTTTCTCGACGAAATCGGGGACATGAGCGGGGCGATGCAGTCCAAACTCCTCCGTGTGCTTCAGGAAAAAACATTCGAACGGGTGGGCGGTGTTCAGAGTCTTTCGGCGCATTGCAGAATCATCGCAGCGACGAACAAGCACCTCTTGGATTATATCAAGGAGGGAAGGTTCCGCGAAGATCTTTACTACCGCCTGAGTCTGGTGACCATTACCCTGCCGCCTTTGCGAAAGAGAAAGGAAGATATTCCCCTGCTTGTCGAACAATTCATCAATGAGGCGAACCTCCTTTACGAAAGAAATGTGAAGAAAGTGCCCGCGGATGTCATGGAAAAGATAATGGGGTATGAATGGCCCGGCAATATCAGGCAGCTAAAAAACGTGATCGTCAACGCGGTCATACTGAGTGAGGATGAAATGCTGTCGCATATTGATCTTCCCGGAGTGACGGAAGCCCTTCCGTTCCCGGAAGTCCCCGGGGAAAATCTCAAGACAATCGTGGGAAGGCATGTGTGCAAAGTGGAACAGCACCTCATCGACCACGCGCTGAAGCAATGCCGCGGCAATATCTCGAAAACGGCCCGGCAACTCGGTATCACCCGTAAAACCCTCTATGAAAAACTCAGGCAGTATAATCTGTAGTGTTACCACGGATAAACACGGCATGTTTAGTAAAGTAAACAATATAACGATTGCGCCGGTGTTTCACTGCGACCGTCCAATCCTGGTACATGATAATTCCCTATAATATCGATAGATAAAAATATACTCTATTTTGCCCCGACTGGTATGATATTTGCAAAAACATCCAAAATCCTAAAGGAGGTTTATATGAAAAAAATTATTGTTTTTTTTCTCGCGGCATTGCTTGTGCTCTCGTTTGCCGCATGTGAGGGAAAAAAGGCGGAACCGAAACTGGAAATATTCAGCTGGTGGACAGCCGGCGGCGAGGCGGACGGTCTTGAAGAGATGTTCAAGATTTACCGATCGAAATATCCGACCGTCGAGATCATCAACGCGACCGTCGCGGGCGGCGCCGGTTCGAATGCAAAGGCCGTCCTGGCAACGAGAATGCAGGGCGGAAATCCCCCGGATTCCTTCCAGGTTCATGCCGGTCACGAGTTGATCGATTCATGGGTCGTTGCGGGTAAAATGGAACCGATCACCTTCATCTTCGAAGATAATGGCTGGATGGACGATTACCCGCCCGGTGTGATCGATATCATCTCCTACAAAGGCGATATCTACAGCGTTCCGGTCAACATTCACCGCTCGAATGTTCTCTGGTACAACAAGAAGATCTTCAGCGACAACAACCTTTCAGCGCCGGTCACCTTTGAAGACTTCGGAATGGTCGCACAAAAACTGGCCGCAAAGGGAATCATCCCCCTCGCGCTCGGCGACAACGGGATCTGGGCATCGGTACACCTGCTCGAATCGATCCTGCTCGGGTCTTTGGGGCCGGAGAAATATAATGGTCTGTGGGACGGTTCGACCGCGTGGGACGGGGACGACGTCAAGGCCGCGCTCGGCAACTTCGTCACGGTTCTTTCGGTCGTCAACACCGACCACGCCGCACTCAGCTGGGACGCCGCCGCGCAATACGTAATCGACGGGAAATGCGCCATGACGATTATGGGCGACTGGGCGGAAGGCTACTTCAAGTCGAAAGGCCTTACCCCTGATGTCGAGTTCGGTTACGTGCCGTCACCGGGAACCTCGGGAAGCTTCATCATGTTATCCGACTCTTTCGGTCTTCCGAAAGGGGCCCCGCACCGGGACAATGCCGTCAAATGGCTTGCCGTCTGCGCGTCGAAAGAAGGCCAGGACGCCTTCAATCCCAAAAAAGGCTCGATCCCGAGCAGAACCGACGGGGACCCGGCCCTCTATGACGCGTATCTCAACTCCGCCATGGAAGACTTTGCCTCCAATATCATCGTTCCCAGCGTCGCGCACGGGGCCGCCGCCGCCGAAGGCTGGGTGACAAAAATCAATGATATCATGAGTCTTTTTGTCACGGACAAGGATGTGGAAAAAGCGGCTTCCGAGTTCGCGAAGGTGGCAAAGGATTTTATTTAAATATTATTTGACAGCAGGTTGGGAAAAGAATTATATAATGAGGGAAGGCTGCTTTTCGGGCGGCCTTCCTTTCATAAGGCTGTTTATATAAGAAAAGAAAGAGATCATTTTTTACCTGTCATGGGGGTACCGCGGCGCAGGGCCGCGCGCGAGGAGTGAGGATGGTTCGATCGAAAAAAGATGTCATTATCGGTATCGCCATTGTGGTCCCGTCGTTCATACTGGTACTCATTTTTGTCTACGGATTCATCGCATGGACGTTCCGTGTGGCCTGTTCGGCCTGGGACGGCCAGCTTCCGAACTTCACATGGGTCGGTTTCAAACATTTCGCATCGCTTTTTTCGAGCACGCGCTTTCAGATCGATCTCTGGAATACCCTCTATTTCACGATTCTCTTTCTCGCCGTCTGTATTTGCGGGGGGCTGGTTTTCGCGATGCTGCTCGACAACATCGTCCGCGGAGAAAATATTTTCAGAAACATTTTTCTGTTCCCCATGGCGATATCCTTTGTCGTGACCGGGGTCGCCTGGCGGTGGATCTTCAATCCCACGGTGGGAGTGAATGTCCTTCTCGAGCGGATAGGTCTTTCGTTTGCCGCCTGGAACTGGTATATCGATCCTTCGCAAATTTTCACCTTCCATGTGGCCCTTATTCCGGTGGTGATCGCCGCTTCATGGCAGTATATCGGCTATATCATGGCGATGTTCCTTGCCGGGCTTCGGGGGATCCCCGATGAGATCATCGAGGCGGCACGAATGGACGGCGCGGGCGGTTTCCGTATATTCATGAAGATCATCATCCCCTCACTCAAACCGATCATTCTTTCGGCAATGATCGTCCTGGGCCATGTTTCACTGAAAATATTCGACCTCGTGTATACCATGACCGGCAAAGGGCCCGCATTTGCCACGGATATGCCGGGCATCTACATGTTCGAGACCACGTTTCAGGGGAATCATTATGCCGAAGGGGCCGCCATTTCGATCATCATGCTGCTTATGGTCGCGCTGGTGATCTGTCCTTATCTCTACTATGTTTTACGGAAGAAGGAAGGATAACGGGATGACGATCGCCTCAGGGGTGAAAAAAAATATAGCCGGATCGGGTATCTATCTCTTCCTGATTCTTTCCGCGCTTTTTTTTCTCGTCCCTATATATGTGTTTTTAGTCACCGGATTGAAGAGTTTCAGGGAAGTGAATATCCAGAATATGTGGGACCTCCCCAGGGCGCTGACCTTTGACGGTTTTACCGCCGCGTTCGGAAGGCTGACCCCCAATTTACTCAACAGCTTTCTGCTCACCATCCCGGCCACGATCGTTTCATCCCTGCTGGGTTCCCTGAACGGCTATGTGATCTCCAAATGGCGTTTCAGGGGGGCGAATGTCATTTTTATCGTCATGCTCTTCGGCATGTTTATCCCTTATCAGAGCATTCTGATCCCGCTGGTCCAATTCTTAAGCGGGATACGGCTGTACGGGCATCTGCCCGGTCTGATTCTCACCCATATCGTCTACGGAATCCCGATCACCACCCTTGTCTTCAGGAATTATTACCTTGAAATCCCCGATTCACTCATCGAAGCCGCCCAGCTTGACGGGTTCGGAATCGTCAATATCTATCTGCGGATCATTTTTCCCATTTCGGCACCCGCCTTTGTCGTGGTCATCATCTGGCAGTTCACCAATATATGGAACGAGTTTCTTTTCGCGGTGGTTCTTGTCCAGAACCCGGTGGATCAGCCGATTACCGTCGCCCTCCGGAACCTGGCGGGAAGCCAGATCGTGGAATGGAATGTCCAGATGGCGGGGGCACTGATCGCGGCAATCCCGACACTCATCATTTATATCCTTCTTGGTAAGTACTTTATCCGCGGTCTTTTAGCCGGCTCGGTCAAGGGATAACGGGAAAAAAGTTTCGCATTTTTTATTTGACCGCCCCGACTTCCGCCCCGGAAAGAATAAACTCATTGTTTTCATCGATAATATAGAGATCATGATACGGCGAATAGCTTTGAATCGATACCGAATTGGTATTCGGGTTTATCTCGATACTTCGAAGATACCCGCCGCCTCCTTCCGGGTTCATCTGATAATTGATCAGCATCTGATAGACTGTATTGCCGTGATCCCCTTTCGAGACAAGGATGCCGTTCCCGTCATTCAGGGTATGGCCGCAGAAAACAAAGGAGATGTTTTTATGCCTCCGGACGAGTTTGTCCCACATCCTGACACCGTCGTTCGCCCCCTCCGCGCTTCGTCCCACGCCATAGGCGGCGGGAGCCCATGCGTGCGATCGTTTCGATCCGTGGAGGGTGTTGTCCGAATAGAGATACAAATGGGTAATGATGATCACCCTGTGTTCCGGGTGCCGTTCGACGACGGTATTCGCCCATTCCAATACCCTGTCGCGGGGGGCGAACTCGAGCACCAAAACAAGGTAACGGAGACGTCCCGCATTGAAATAATGATAACAGTTATCCATCTTCCCTTCTTCATATAACCCGCCGAACCACGGACAATCCCTGTACCGCCATACGCCGAAATATCTGTTAAAAAGGGCCGTGTTTCTCGTGTTCGCATTGCGGCCCGTATCGTGATTGCCGGGCGCGATTGCGTACGGTACTTCTCCGTCGAGGAGTTCCATACTTTTCGATGCCCGTTCCCATTCTTCCCTGGTATTGTGGTCGGTGACGTCCCCCTCATGAAAGGCGAACAGAATGTTCATTGCGGATTTGTTTTCCCGTATCCACCTCGTCTGGGCGTCGAACAGGTGGGGATACCTGAATGTGTAATATTGGGTGTCTGGAAGAACGATGACGGTGAATGTGGGATATAAGTTCTCCCGGTAAAACTCCACGCTCAGGAGAATCATAAAGAGGAGAAGAAACAATAACAGCATAAGCGGCAGGCTTTTGATTCGGGCGTTCATGTATCCTTTTCATTGGTTAATATCGGTATAAAAGCGTATCGGGCTTTCTTTTTTTCTTCACTTGACCATATGTCCCGTATAAACCATAATGAAGCGTCAGGGAGAATATCTCCATGAAACATCCGGATATCTTATTCCCGTTACGGAGGTGCCAGGGTGATTGACAAAGATCTCAGCCGTTTCAATAACCATATTGCAGGCTATACCGAACTCAGGATGCAGGATAACCGTTCGTTATCCGTCGCGTTCGTGAAGGGGAATCTGATGAGAAACGATTACCGGTCGGAAAGCGGTGTGTCGGCGCGTGTTTTCAGGAAAGGATTATGGGGATTTGCGTCCCATCCCGAACTTGTCGATCCCGCTGTGACCTCCGTCCTGAAGTCGGCGGCGGATAATGCCGGGTTTTTGAGTTCAAAGGTCGACGGGGAAGACATCACACTGGATCGGACACCCGTCACCTCACATAACGATTTTTCGACGAATAAACCCAGGTTGAACCGGGAGTCCCTCGTCGCGTTTGTCAAAGAGATCGACAATTATATCGAGACAAAACTTAAGCCGGTTTCAAGCCGGACGGTAAGCCTTCGCTGTCTCGATATGGAGAAATCGGTGGTCACTTCATACGGGTCCCGGTTTTATTCGATGATACCCCGTTCGAATATCATCGTGTCGCTGACCGTTTCCAAAGACGGACAGCCGGTCGACCTCTATGAGGTGTTCGGGGGTCTGGGACAATTCGAGGATGTCTTTCACGATCCGTCTGACCTTTTCCGGGAGATCGATATCCTTCACGAACATCTTGTGAAAAAATGCGAGGGTGTTTTCCCTCAGGCGGGCTGCGCGGAGTGCGTCCTCGATTCCAGCCTTGCCGGTATCCTGGCGCATGAAGCCCTCGGACACACGACGGAAGCGGATATCATTCTGGGCGGGTCCGTCGCCCCCGATTACATGGGCAAAGAAGCGGCAAGCCCCCTCATCACCCTCATCGATTTCGCGCATACCGCCCTTGAAGAGACCTGCCCCGTCCCCGTTTACGTCGATGACGAGGGGACGAAGGGAGAGGACGCGGTGATCATCGAAAAGGGAATCCTCAAAGGGTATCTGCACAGCAAGGAGACCGCCGCGCAGTTCAATCATGCTCCGACGGGCAACGCCAGGGCGTATTCGTTTTCGGACGAACCGCTTATCAGGATGAGGAACACGGCCATTCTTCCCGGCGGGAGCACCCTCGAAGAGATGATCGACGGAATCGAGGACGGATACTACCTCCTCAAGACAAGCAACGGACAGGCCGATTCGACCGGGGAGTTTACCTTCGGAATCACACTCGGCTATGAGATCAAGGGGGGCAGGCTGAAACGGGCAATCAAGGATACGACCATTTCCGGTATCGCTTTCGATGTTTTGAAAACGGTGAGTATGGTTTCAAAAGACATGACCTGGATAAACGGCGGATTCTGCGGCAAGAAACAGCTCATCCCGGTCGGCATGGGCGGTCCGGCGATAAAATGCAAGGTAACAATCGGAGGGAAATAGCAATGCGTGATATGGAAAATGACAAAAAGATCGCTGAATATTGTATCGAAGCCATGCAGAAAAAAGGCGCGGATAAATCACAGGTGGTTCTGAACCGGGTGAAGAAGGAAGAAATGAATATCGAAACGGGTAAATTTTCCCTTATGCGGACAACCTTTGATATAAATTGCCACCTGAAGATGATCAGGGACAACCGTCTTGGTATGCTTTCCGTCAATAAACTCGAAAAGAACAACCTCGATCAAGCCATTGAGACCATTTTCACCATCGCCGCATCATCGCCTCAGGATACGGCCTATGATATGGCCGGGAAACAGCCGCCCGAAAAATTTTCGGCGGGCTATGCGGAACCCGAAAAGGATACCATGTTCGAACGGCTCGCTTCGTTTTGTGAGACGGCAAAGGCGCAATTTCCCGATACGATTCTTGAAGGCGTCATCCTCGACTTTAAAAAAGACAACGCCGTGATTCTCAATTCGGAAGGTGTGGATTTTTCGGTCGGGAAAGGGGTGTACGGGTTTTCCACCATGTTTACGACAAGAAAGGGAAATAAAAGTTCTTCATTCAATTATTCATCGTTCATGAGGGAACGTCTCGATAACGAACTCGTCGATTGCGGTTCGGTGGCGACCCTTTTACGGCAATCCTCCGGACAACTCGAACTCGGCAATATTCCCGGCAAGTTCGAGGGGGACATTATTATCACGCCCGACTGCCTTCAGGTTGTTATCGAATTTTTTACCAGGCAGCTTTCCGATTATTACCTTGTCTCCGGAACAAGTGTTTTCAAGGAACGCCTCGGGAAAGCTGTCGCGTCTCCATGCTTCACCCTTCATTCCCGTCCCCTGTCAAACGAGCTTTCCTACCACTACTTCGTCACCTCCGACGGATTCAAGGTAAAGGACGCTACCATTGTCGATGAGGGGGTTCTCTCTTCCTTCCTCCTTTCACTCTATGGTTCGAACAAGACCGGACTGCCCATGGCGGCGAACAATGGCAGGTGTTATGTGGTCGAGCCGGGGAATACCCCTCTCGACAAAATGATCTCGGAAGTAAAAAAGGGGCTTCTTCTCTGCCGCGTCTCCGGCGGCGAACCGAATGATAACGGAGATTTTTCCGCGGTCGCGAAAAACAGCTATTTTATCAGGGACGGCGAGATTCAATACCCTGTATCCGAGACCATGATTACCGGCAATATATCCGATATGCTGCGGTCGATCGGGAATATTTCACGGGAAAGAATAAACTTCGGGGACGCTCTCTTCCCGTGGGTGCAGACCGGCGGCATAACGATCTTCGGGAAGGAATAAAAAAAGGCTGCCCGGCGATACGCCGGACATACGGCAGTCAGACGTTGACTCCTCCCGGATCACCGTTTCGAGTTTCTTTCGAGCAGGTTCGCGAGTTCGGATACGCTAAAAGGTTTTATTATGCTGTCCGTAAAGCCGTATTCGGACGGATGTGCGATCACGGGATCGTCGGCATAGCCGCTTGAAACAAAAATCGGCACGTCCCTGTCGGTTTTTCTGATTTCACGCGCCGTTTCTTTTCCGCCCATCGCCCCCCGAACGGTAAGATCGAGGATAACGGCGGAAAATGGCGCCCCGTTCTCTTTTTCATCATTGAATACCGCAAGAGCTTCTTTACCGTCTTTGGCGGTGAGGTAACTGTAGCCGAGCATTTTCAGGATTTCACCAATACTTTCACGTATGACTTGTTCATCGTCCATGAAAAGGATTTTTCCTTTTCCCTTCATCAATCCCGGTTTCCGATCGTCGGCTTCCATTGTATCGTCTTCGTCGAAGGCGGGCAGAATGACGTGACATATCGTTCCGGTTCCTTCCTCGGATTCCACCTCTATGACGCCGCCGTGATTCGAGACAATCGAATAACTTGTCGCAAGACCGAGTCCGCTTCCTTTCTGTTTTGTGGTGAAAAACGGATCGAATATATAGGGTAAAATGTCCTTTGGAATTCCCCTGCCCCGATCCCTGATTGATATTTTGACGTATTTCCCCGGTCCGAGATTCGGATACTCTTTTTCATGTATAATGGTGTTGGAGACCGATACGTCGATCGTGCCGCCGTCCGGCATCGCCTGAATCGCGTTTATAACGATATTATCGATAACCTGCCCGATCTGGTTTTTATCGAATCTGCAATACGCACAATCGTCATCGAAAACGAATTTGCATTCGATATTCGACCCGCTTAAAACAAACTTCACCGTATCCTTGATAAATGGGGCGAGCGGCTCGGTTTTTTTTATGGGTATACCGCCTTTTGAAAAAGTAAGCAGCTGGCCCGTCAGGTTTTTCGCCCTATTGATCGTTTTGACGGTATGTTCGAGAAATTTTTTAACCGAGGTATTTCTCGAGTTCATGGCGGCCAGTTCTATGTTCCCGTAAATACCTCCCAGAAGGTTATTGAAATCATGGGCGATTCCTCCGGCCAGAATCCCGAGGGATTCCAGTTTCTGGGCTTTTTGGGCTTCTTCAAGCAGTCGCTGCTTTTCGGTTATGTCCCTGAATACCAAAACGACGCCGATGATGTTTTTTTCCTTGTCGAAGATAGGCGCCCCGCTGTCCGCGATGATTATTTCCGGCTTGTTCCTGTTTTTTGAAAGAAGAACCGTGTGATTCGCCAGTTCGACGATTTGTTTTGTCGCAAGCACCTTGTCGACGGGATTTTCACACGGCTGCCGTGTGATTTCATTGATGAGGACGAATACTTCGGAAAGGGGCCGTCCTTCCGCCTCCTCCTGACTCCAGCCGGTAAGGTCTTCCGCGATCCTGTTCATGATCACCACGCCGCCTTTTGTGTCCGTGGCGATGACGCCGTCCCCGATACTCTGAAGCGTGACAAGAAGCCGTTCATGTTCGGCGGCAAGCATGATTTCCGCTTCTTTTCTTTCCGAGATATCCTTTACGGCGCCGATAATAAATAACCTGCCGTTTTCATTCGTCTTCGGATAGACATATATATGAATCCAGGATTTCCCCTTTTTCCCCCTCACCGAGCGGCATTCCAGTTCGCCCGCCTTTTTTTCCGCAAGCACTTTTTTGATAAAATCGTTGAATTTATCCCAATCATCCTCATCAATGACATGTTTCCACATTTTCGATGTTTTAACTTCGGTGACATCTCTGCCGGTAAGCTTCACGAAAGAATCGGATACCCATTGTATTTCCATTGTCCCGTCGTCGTTCACGGCAACGACAAAGGTGTAATCCGTCGTAATTTCGCTTATGATTTTATTACGCTCTTCACTCTCGAGAAAATCCAGTCCGGTATTTTCATTTTCGCTCATGTCTTCCACTATGCCGAAAACATGGGTGACGTTCCCGTCGTTATCCAGTCTGAGGTCCCCGCGGCCATGGACAAGATGTATCTGTTTTGTTTTTACATTTATTATTTTGTATTGTTTGTCGAACCTGTTCTTTCCATTGATGACATGATCGAGCAGGTAATCACGCATCATTTTTTTATGGTCCGGGTGAACAATGTCAAGCCATCCCTCGACGGTTCTCCCGTAACCGGTTTCAATACCGAATATTCTGTCGACCGCCTCCGAACCGCACCATGTCCCCGTACCGACATCGAAGAGATAATAACCTGTTCGCATTAATTTTTTCTTTTGCTTCGATTCTTTTTCAGATGATGTTTGTCCGGATAAAAAATTTTTTTCCATGAAAAACCGCCGTATTACTCCTGAAATTAACTATCCGAATCAAAAAGAAATTGTGCGGGAATATATCGTTACGGTTATGTTGTAATACAATTCGGGTCCTCGAATGACGAATGTATACTTTAATTATAGTCAAATGGTCTACAAAGTCAAATACAATATTTCGTTCCTAATACGCTTCCCGGCCTTGTTTTTACCGTGCGATTTTTATGAGAATGAATCTTTCGATGCACGGGTCTTGCCCCGGACGGTGAAAAAGAGTATTGTACGGCAGGGATACTTTTCATGTTTACCAGAGAAAGCGATTACGTCTGTCCGCGCTGCTCTTCCCATGAGACACGGAAACTCCGGCCCGGCTATATCGCCGCGTCCGGTTTCGTATTCATGGGACTCGGCGCGTTCGTTTTTTTTATCCCGATAGCGGGCGTCATTTTTCTCGCGGGTGGCGTGTGCGCGCTTGTCGCCTCTCCGTTTCTCGCGAACACCCACCTCTGCCGCGGCTGCGGCAATCTATGGAAGGCAAAGGAACAAAAAAAAATACCGGCGGGCCGCATTATCTGCTTCATGGAGCGGGCGGGGAAGTTCAGGCGGGGCGGCCGTAAGGGCGTCCCGGACGAAAGCGCCGGAGACGGGGAAGAGTGAGGGGGATGCGGTAACGATTGGGTAGCCGCGTTATCTATTAGGCCCTGTCCCCATAGGCTTTCTCCCCATACCCGTTTAAGCGTTTCACCCGATTGCCCCCCATGATCTTTCTGCTACAATGACGACAACAAAAAAACAACATCAATAACGGAGGCAATCGATGAAAGTAAAAATAAAAGTTATAGGACTTGCCGCGCTCTTTTTTACGGGCGTTTTCGTCTGGGGCTACGATTACCATGACGCCCTTGAAAAGGGGCTCTGGTTTTTCGACGCGAACAAGTGCGGGCCGGACGCGGGCAGGGACAATGTTTTTTCTTCCTGGCGCGGGGCGTGCCATACCGGTGACGCCGACGGCTCGATAAATCTGACCGGCGGTTACCACGACGCCGGCGATCACGTCAAATTCGGTCTTCCCCAGTTCTGGACAGCATCGGTTTTGGGATGGACGTACTACGAATACACATCCGTGTTCGACAATGCCGGGATTACCGATAAAATGCTTTCCACCCTCAAGTATTTCACGGATTTCATCCTCGCCTGCCACCCGGACCGGAACACCCTCTACTACGAGGTGGGTGAAGGGAACGCCGACCACGGCTACTGGGGCCCGCCGGAAAACCAGACGGGTTCGAGGCCGGTGAAAAAGGCGAACCTCTCGAGTACGGGTTCCGATGTCTGCGGACTCGCCGCGGCCGCCCTGGTCCTCATGTCGCTCAACTACCGGAGTATCGACTCCTCGTATGCGGACCGGTGCCTTACCGCCGCCGAGGAAATCTACAATATAGGTATTACCAATGTCGGAAGGTGCGACGAGGGATCGTTCTACCCGAGTACCTCGCACTACGACGACCTCGCCTGGGCCGCGGTCTGGCTGCATATCGCGGGGGGGAGTTACTCCCTGCTCGAGGACGTGGAGTACTGGATGGACACCACGGAGAACGATTACGGGGACGACAACTACAACAAGCAGTGGGCACCGGCGTGGGACGACTGTACGGTCTTCGTCATGCTCAAGATGGCGCAGCTGACGGCAAAGGCCAAATTCCGCTACGGGGTGATCAACAACCTCACCTGGTACCGCGACGAATGCACGAAAACACCCTACGGCCTCCCGTGGCTCGACAGCTGGGGCGTGCTCCGTTACGCGTGCGCGGAAGCCGGATTGGGGTACCTCGCCTATAAATGCATCGGTTGGGACGGGTATCTCGAAACCGCGGACGTTACCATGAATTACACCCTCGGAAGCAACCCGAGGAACGGTTCATATGTCACCAATTACCTCACCAATCCGCCGAAGCACCCCCACCACCGCGCGAACGAACCAAACCGGGACGGCAACACGAAAGGGATGGTCGGGGCGCTGGTCGGCGGGCCCGACAGCAATGACAACTACACCGACGACGTGAACGACTACACGATGAACGAGGTCGCCCTCGACTACAATGCCTCGTTTCTCCTGGGGATGGCCGGAATCGCCTGGGAAAAGGGGGGCGGCACGCCCGACCCGACCCCGACCCTCGATCCGAGTATCACCCCGACCCCGCTTCCCGAAGGGGCGGACGGCGACATCCGGGTCGAGTACATGTGCGCCGAGACCTCGGCGTCTTCTTCCCAGATAAAGCCCTCCCTCAATATCGTGAACCGGAGCGGCTCGGCCGTTCAGATGAGCGGGCTTACCCTCCGTTACTACTATACGCCGGACGGGGTGGACGAGGAAGAGTTTCACGCCGATTATTCGGTGATCGGTTCGGCGAACGTGACGGG